>DATEJJ010000758.1:0-6397 GCA_035278125.1 Rugosimonospora sp. | reverse complement strand
TGCGGTCAGGCGCTGCGACCGGATACGACGAGCGATTAGCCGTGCGGCGCCGGCGCAGCCGGCGCCGGCCAGCTCAGCGGGGGGCCGGACCCGTCGAGGCCCGGACCACCAGCGACGGCTGGAACCGTACCTCCCGGTGGGTGTGGTCCGGGCTCGCCTCGTCCAGCAGCAGGTCGGCGGCGGCGTGGCCGAGCTGGTACTTGGGCTGGTTGATGGTGGTGAGCGGGGGCGCGAGCCGGGGCGCGAAGATCAGGTCGTCGTAGCCCATCACCGACATCTCCTCCGGTACCCGCACGCCGGCCGCCTCCAGGCCGCGCAGCGCGCCGAGCGCCGCGGTGTCGTTGAGGCACACCAGGGCGGTCGGCCGCGGTGTCGCGGCCAGGATCTGCCGTACCGCCGCGTCCGCGGCCTCGTCCAGCGGCGGCGGGTGGATCGGCACCCGGATGTCGAGCAGCGTCTCGGCGGGGTCGTGGCCGGCGGCGGCGAGCGCCTGGCGTACCCCGTCGCGGCGCTGGACCACCGGCCCGGGATCCAACTGGCCGCCCAGGAAGGCGATCCGGCGGTGGCCTAGGGACAGCAGGTGCTCGACCGCGAGCTGGCCGCCGAGCACGTGGTCGACCGCGACCGCGCACAGGTCGAGGCGCCCGCGCGGGTGGTCGATGAGCACCACCGGCGTGCCCCGGCGGCTCATCTCCAGCAGGTGCGCCGGATCCGGTGCGATCGGGGCGATGATGATGCCGCGTACCGCCTGCTCCTGCAGCAGGCTCAGGATCTGCTTCTCCTTGCTGGCCCGCAGGTCGGTGCTGCAGGCCAGGACCAGGCAGCCCGCCTCGGCGAGCCGGTCCTCGATACCCCGGTTGAGTTCGGCGAAGAACGGGTTCGCCAGGTCCAGGATGATGCTGCCGACGATCGGGCTGGGTACCCCGCGCAGCTGCCGGGCCGGCCCGCTGGGCACGTACCCGACGCCCGCGATCGCCTGCTCCACCCGGCGGCGGGTCTCCGGCGCGACGATCGAGGGGCGGCTGAGCACATTGGCGACGGTGGACACGGACACCCCCGCCAGCCGTGCAACTTCCCGCATGCCCCCGCGACGCTGGGCCCCGTCCTCGACCACCGCCGCCCTCCCGGATCGCCGGCACCACGATACCCCGCCCTTGAGGCTTCGATGTTCGTGGATTGCATTGCGGCGTGGCGCGGCGTACGGTCCGCATTTACAAGCGTCACAATGAACCGGCCCTCCGATCCGGGAGCAGAACCATGCGCAGACTCTCCGCCGCGCTGGCCGTCCTCGGCGCCGCCGTCGCGGTGACCTTCGCCGTACCGTCGAGCCCGGTGCTGGCCCTGGACAACGGGCTGGCCCGTACCCCGCCGATGGGGTTCAACGACTGGAACGCGTTCGGATGCGGGGTCAGCGAGCAGCTCATCAAGGACACCGCCGACCTGTTCGTCTCCGCCGGACTCAAGGCCGCCGGGTACCGGTACGTGAACATCGACGACTGCTGGATGGCGCGCGACCGCGATCCGCAGACCGGCCGGCTGGTACCCGATCCGGCCAAGTTCCCGGACGGCATCGCCGGTACCGCCGCGTACGTGCACGGCAAGGGGCTGAAGCTGGGCATCTACGAGGACGCGGGTACCAACACCTGCGCCGGGTACCCGGGCAGCCTGGGCCACGAGGACCTCGACGCGCAGACGTTCGCGGACTGGGGTGTGGACTATCTCAAGTACGACAACTGCTACAACCAGTCCGACGGTTCGCAGGCCGAGTACGTCCGCCGGTATACCGCGATGCGCGACGCGCTGGCCCGGACCGGCCGGCCGATCGTCTACTCCATCTCGGAGTGGGGCACCACGCAGCCGTGGACCTGGGCCGCCAGCGTCGGGAACCTGTGGCGCACCACGGGTGACATCAGCGACAACTGGACCAGCGTGCGCGCCATCATCGGGCAGAACGCACCACTCGCGCGGTACGCCGGCCCCGGGCACTGGAACGACCCGGACATGCTGGAGGTGGGCAACGGGGGCATGACCGCCACCGAGTACCGCACGCACATGAGCATGTGGGCGATGATGGCCGCACCGCTCATCATCGGCACCAACCTGCGCAAGGCGACAGCCGACACCCTCGCCATACTCACCGACAGGGACATCGTCGGCATCGACCAGGATCGCCTGGGCGTACCGGGGAAGGTGGTCGCCAACTCCGGCGGTCTCATGGTGCTTGACAAGCCGCTTGCCAGCGGGGAACGGGCGATCGCGCTGTACAACTCGACCGACACGCTCGCGAGCGTCGGTGTCGCGGCGGGCGCGACCGGGCTGCGCCGGGCCCCCGCGTACCGGCTGCGGGACGCGTGGACCGGCGCCGTCACGCAGGCACACGCCACCATCGAAGCGGCGGTACCCGCGCACGGCACCGTCGTGTACCTGGTGCGCCCCATCGCCGACCCGTTCCGGGTGGCACCCGCGGTGGTCGCGGCGGGCAGCCTCGGCACCCTGGTACCCGGCCCGACCGGCGACGGCACACTCAATACGACAACCACCAACCGTGGCGCGGGCGCGATCCGCGACGTACGGGTCAGCGTGGCGGCTCCGGCCGGATGGACGGTCACCGCCACCACCCCGAGCCGCAGCCGCTTCCTCACCACCGACGCGTCGCTGAACACCACCTGGGCGGTCACCGTACCGGACGGCACGGGCGCGGGCCGGTACCCGCTGACAGTCACGGCCGCCTATACCTGGGGGCGGGACCGCGCGACGGCGGTCTCCACCCCACTGGTCGCGGCGGTGGTGACCGCGCCACCGGACGGCAGGCGGTACCTGAGCACCCTCGCGCCGGCCAGTTCCAGCAACGGATCGGGGCCGGTGGAGGTGGACCAGAGCAACGGCGGCGCCGGCCAGGGCGACGGCAACCTCATCACCATGGGCGGCACGGTGTACGACCGCGGCCTCGGTACCACCACCGGCAGCGACATCCGTTACTACCTCGGCGGCCGGTGCGCCGGGCTGACCACCACCGCCGGCGTCGACGCCGAAGACACCTCGGGCACGGCGGCCACCTTCAGCGTGTACGCCGACGACACCGTGGCCGCCTCCACGACCGGCAACGCACCGCAGGCGCTGACCGCCGACCTGACCGGAGCGCAGTGGCTGCGCCTGGTCACCACCGGCAGCGGCACGGTGCACACCGACTGGGCGGCGCCGGTGCTCCGCTGCGGCGGGGCCCGACCCGAGGATCCGATCCAGCCGGTGCAGCGCCCGCTGTTCTCCTTCGAGTCCGGCACCGACGGCTTCACCATCGCCAACGCCGGCAGCGGCGGCAGCGTCGAGCAGTCGCCCACCTTCCACACCGACGGCGGGTACGGGCTGCTCGTGCACACCCCGGTCAACGGGAACTGGTTCGGGCGCAACCTGGCCGAGCCGCTGGACCTGACCGGTACCAGCATGCTCAAGTTCGACGTGACCGCCGCCACCACCGGTACCGTCGGCGAGTTCGCGGTACAGGTCGGGCCGGACTGGTCCTGGTGCCAGGGCGGCATGTGGACCTGGACCAACCCCGGCGCCAGCCGGACGGTCACCCGCACGTACAGCCAGCTCAGCTGCCCGGCCGGGGTGACCCTGGACACCAGCCAGATCCGCGCGGTCTGGGTCTTCCTGAACGGCGGCGGTGACGTGTATATCGACAACATCCGCGCGGAGTAGCCGGTACCCGGTCAGCCGGGGCTGACGAACTCGTACGCGACGACCGGCTCGTCACCGACGACCCAGGCGTCGTGCCCCGGCTCGATCGTGTACGCGCTGCCCGGCCCGACCTCCATGTGCGTGCCGTCCGCGGCGAGCACGTGGAGGGTGCCGGACGCCAGCGCGCCGAGGTGCCGCGCCTGGCAGGTGTCCGTACCCGCAACGGGTTTCATCGATTCGGACCACCGCCAGCCCGGCTCGAAGGTGAGCCGGGCCACCGCGGACCCGTTCAGGTCCACGACCGCGACGGTCGCCTTCGGCGGGGTGCGGAGGTCGTCGGGTGTGGCGAAACTCTTGCTCGCGGCCGCAGGCATCGGCCCGCTCCTCTCGTGTCGGTGTTTCAGTAGCTGAACGTGGTGGCGGCCTCGTCGCCGATCCACTGCCACATCGGTACGGTGCCGCCCAGCTCGGCGTTGGGCAGCAGCTGGCCGCCGTCCAGCTTCCGGGCGTTGAAGCAGATCGGGCAGACCAGGAGCTTGCCGCCGGCCGCGGCGAACCGGTCGAACAGCTCGGGCAGCGGCGGGCACCCGTCGCAGGCGGTACCGACCGCGACGCCCTGCGTGGCCAGCCGGGCGGCCTCCTTGGTGAGGAACATGAGCGTCGGCCGCCCCTGCTCGGCGGCGCCGACCGCCACCAGCAGCGCCACGGTCACCCTTTCGGGGTCCTCAAGGCCCGTCGTCAGGCTCACAACTGCCCTATTCATGGTTCGCTCCGCGCTCACGGTGCTCACCCCTGCTCCACCGGGTAGATCTCGTCGGCGACCAGGCCGTGTGCGGCCCGGTGGACCGCGTGTGCCAGGTCCGCGTCCGGCGCGTCGACCAGGCAGAACACCTTGCCACCGGCGATGTCGGTCCAGTAGTTGAGGTACCGCACCCCGTACCCGTCCTGGATCTTGAGGTCTTCCGCGTGCGCCGCCGCGACCTCGGCGGCCGTCGCTCCCTCGGGCAGATTGTTGTGTACGTCCATGAACAGCGGCATTGTCGCCTCCCGTGGTGATTTGCTGGCGTGCGGATCACGTTAGGGGCGTTGCCGTTCTCAAACCGTTCCCAGGCCGGAGCGGGGAGATACGGTGCGGTGCATGATGCGATGCACGGTCCGGCTGATGGGGCAGTTCGAGGTACGGGTGGAGGGTGTTGCCGTGGCGACCGACGCCTGGCGCAGCCGGCGCGCCGCCGACCTTGTCAAGCTCCTTGCGCTGGAGCCGGCGCAGTCGATGCACCGGGAACAGGTCATGGCGCTGCTGTGGCCGAACCTGGCCGCCGAGCCCGCCGCGGCAAACCTGCGCAAGGCGGTGCACTACGCCCGGCGCGCGCTGGGCGACGAGGACGCGATCCGGTCAGAAACGGGCATGCTCACGCTCTGCGACGGGCAGGCGGAGGTCGACCTGACCGGGTTCCTGGCCGCGGCCGACGCCGCGCTCGCGGGCGGCGATCCGGCGCAGTGCGCGGCAGCCGCCGACCGCTACGGCGGGGATCCGCTGCCGGCGGACCGGTACGAGCCGTGGGCGGCGCAGGCCCGGCAGCGGGTACGGGACCGGCTGCTCGGCCTGCTCAAGGCGGCCGGACAGTGGCAGCGCGTCCTCGATCTGGACGCCACCGACGAGCAGTCGCACCGGGAGCTGATGCGGGTACACCTCCAGGCGGGCCGGCGGCGCGACGCGATGCGCCAGTTCGAGCGGCTGCGGGAGGTGCTCCGGGAGCACATCGGGGTGGGCCCCGACCCGCAGACCATCGCGCTGTACGAGCAGGTGCTCGCGCTGGAGGGCGCCGAGCCGCCGGCGCCGGAGCAGCGGGCCGCGGTACTGATCGCGACCGGGCTGGTACACCTGAACCGGCAGGAGTTCGCGGCGGCGGAGCGGCTGGCCCGGCAGGCGCGCGAGATCGCGGTGGCCGCGGGCCTGGCGCACGAGCTGGGCGAGGCGGGTACCCTGCTCGGGCTGGTCGCCTCCTTCACCGGCCGGTGGTACACCGTGTTCCGCCAGGAGTTCACCGAGTCGCTCGGGCAGCCGCGCGAGCTGAGCCGGGCCACGTACGAGGCGAACCTGTGCTTCGCCGAGTACCACCTGGCCGGCGCGGTACCCGGACCGGACCCGGCGGAGTACGCCCGCGAGCTGCTCGGCCTGGCCGACGCGGCCGGCTCGGACATCGGCCGGGGTACCGCCCTGCTCATGCTCGGCGAGGCGCACCTGGTGGCCGGCGCGTACGCCGACGCCGGTACGACCCTGCGCGCGGCCAGCCGGGCCAACGACGACGCGGCGGCCACCTCCGGGCTGTGCCTGTGCCTGGAGCGCCTCGCGCAGACCGCGACCGCGCTCGGCCAGCTCGACCGGGCCGCCGAGTTCCTGGACCGCGCCCACCCTATCGCCGACGCCTCGCCGCAGCGCTCGCACCTGCTCGTCCGGCTCTTCGGCGTGGCCATCGAGGCCGCACCCGACCCGCAGAGCGCGGCCGCCCTGCTGACCCGCACCGAGCACACGCTGGCCGACTCTAGCCGGGTCTGCGAACCGTGCTCGATGAACTTCCGGGTGCGGGCGGCCATCACCCGGGCGGGTACCGGGGACCTGGTCGGGGCGCAGCGCCACCTGGCCGACGCCGAGCGCATCGCCGGCCTGTGGCAGGGCGGGCCGTCGACCGCCGCGGTGTGGGAGGCACGGGCCGCG
>DATEJJ010000757.1:0-6520 GCA_035278125.1 Rugosimonospora sp. | reverse complement strand
CGCGCCGACGCCCACGGCGCCGGCCAGGACCGACCGGCGGCGCAGCCAGGGGATACTGTTCTCACTCATCGGCTCTTCCGGATTTCCAGGATGTCGGGTACGGGGGCGAGGTACTCGAGCAGTTGGCCGAGCGTGGCGTTCAGCCGCTGGCGGGTGGCGGCCGGCAGCTGGGACACCGGCGTCCAGGATCCATCGGCGTGCTGCTGGGCCGCCAGTTGGGCGCCGAAGCGGTCCAGCCAGGTGTCGATGGTGGCCAGGCCCGGCGCGTCGCGGGTGGACAGCAGCGGCCGCAGCACGTCCAGCACGTCCCGGGTGCCCCGGAGGTTGGCCGCCGCGGTGGCGAGGTTGGTGCCGCTGCCCTGGTCGGTGTCCCCGGTCAGCTCGAATTGCAGCGTGTTCTCCAGGATCTCGTGGGCGCGTAGCGGCAGGTCAGCCGGGTCGGTCTCCTGCGCGGGGAAGGCGTCCCGCAGCCCCCGCACGTCGGCGTCGAGCCGGTCGGTGACCGTGGCCAGCGAGGCGGCCGGCGCGCTGTGCCAGAGGCCGTACTCGACCCGGAGGAATCCGGTGAAATCGGGGTCCGTGGCCTTGCCCGGCAGCCCGTCCGGCCGCCCGTTGATCTTCTGGTCGAAGTCGCCGAAAGTTCCGTACGCCGCGCCCAGCCGCGCGTACGCCAGGTGCGCCGGCAGCCAGAGCGTCCGCGCCGCGGCCAGGTTGCCGGCGCGTACCGCCGCCGCCAGCGCGTCGGTCCGGGCCACCAGGTCGTCCAGGCCGGCACTGATCTTCTTCCGGTACGCCGCCACCGGCGTGCCCAGATCCTGCTCGGAGACGGGTACCACGGCCGCCGGGGCGGTACCGGTACCGCGCACCGTGAACAGTGCCGAGGTGGCGGCCGAGGCGGCGGCGACACAGCGTAGCGCGTAGCTGCCCGCCGCCAGGGTGACCGCCAGCGGGCGGGTGGTACCCGGTGCCAGCCCCTCGATCTCGCCCTGTACCGCGCCGGTGGACGACTCCACCAGGTACACCTCCAGCACGTCCCGGTCCGTGTTGTGCAGCGCCAGGCTGTGCTGCCCGGAGGCGAGCGCGCCGGACGGGGCGCCGCAGGCGCGGCTGGAGACGCTGATCCGGGTGGCCCCCTGCTCCGGCCCGAGTACCAGGATGGCCACCCCGGCGAGCACCGCCGGTACCGCGACCAGCCCGACCGGTACCAGCCAGCGCCGCGCGCGCGGGCCGGAGTTGGCGGTCTCCGGCTGCGGTGCGGCGGGCGCGGCCGGTACCGGTGCGGGCTGGCGGCGGGTGGCCCGTACGCCGTACACGAACAGCGCCATGACCACGGACAGGTAGCCCACGTACCCGACGACCTGCAGCCACGTCATCGTCGGGGTGAGGTTGAGGCTGCCCTGCACGAGCGTCACGTACCAGGCGTCGGCGCGGACCCCGCCGAGGTTGACCGCGAAGCTCCCGCCGCCCGGCAGTACCCCGCCCTCCTGCAGGTCGCGCAGCCCGTACCCGAGCACCCCGGCCGCGATGACGATCAGTACGCCGCCGGTCCAGGTGAACACCTTGGTCAGGTTGAGCCGCAGCACCCGGCGGTACAGGCCCCAGCACAGGCCGGCCGCGGCGAGCAGCCCGACCGCCGCGCCCAGCAGCGGCCCGGCCGAGTCACCGGCCGCCTGCGCGGTGGTCCACAGGAACAGCGCGGTCTCCAGGCCCTCCCGGGCCACGGCGAGGAACGCGGTGACGACCAGCACGCCCACGCCGAGGGTCTGCGCGTCGCTGACCCGCTCGCGCAGCCGCCCGGTCAGGTCCTTGGCAGAGCGGCGCATCCAGAACACCATGGCCGTGACGAAGCACACCGCGACCAGGCTCAGCGTCCCGCCGAACGCCTCCTGTGCCTGGGTGGACAGGCTGGCGGCGGTGAAGGTCAGCACCGCGCCGAGGCTGAGGCTGAGCGCGATGGCCGCCACCACGCCGCCCCACAGGCTCGCCAACCGGCTCCGCTGGCCCGTCTTGACCAGGGCGGCGACCAGGATGGAGACGATCAGACCGCCCTCCAGGCCCTCCCGCAGGCCGATCAGCAGGCTCGGCACCACGCTGTCCCACACGCGCCGCTCCTCACGCATCCGCACGATGAATGAGGTAAGGCTAACCTAATACCCCCGTGTCTCGGCAAGCCCTCCCGGCGCGGTCGCCGCCACATTGATGGGACTCGTACACTGCCCGAACCTGGGGCGGCCGGTCCCGCCGGATGCTCGGCGCATGAGACGCTCTCTCCGTTTCTCGCTGTTCTCCGCCGGTGCGATCGCCGTCCTGCTGGCCGGCGCGGCCGGCGGCTCGGTGGCGGTGCACGCCGCGGACACGCATCCGGCCGCGGCGCGGCCGAACATCGTCTTCGTGCTGACCGACGACCTGTCCTGGAACCTGGTGCAGTACCTGCCGCAGGTGCAGGCGCTGCAGTCGGCCGGCATGACCTTCACCGACTACGTGGTCACCGACTCGCTGTGCTGCCCGTCCCGCTCGTCCATCCTCAGTGGACGGTTCCCGCACGACACGGGCGTGTTCACCAACGGCGGCAGCGACGGCGGCTTCGCGTACTTCCACGGCCACGGCGAGGAGGCGGACACCTTCGCCACCGCGCTGCGGGCGCGTGGGTACCGCACGGCCATGATGGGCAAGTACCTCAACGGGTACCTGCCGGCCGGCACCGAGGGCGGCACCCAGCCGTACGTACCGCCGGGGTGGAGCGAGTGGGACGTGGCCGGCAACGGGTACCCGGAGTTCAACTACAACCTGAACCAGAACCACACCGTGGTCCACTACGGCAGCACCCCGGCGGACTACCTGACCGACGTGCTCGCCGGCAAGGGGGCCACCTTCATCAGCAGCGCGGCCCGGGCACACACGCCGTTCCTGCTGGAGGTGGCCACGTTCGCGCCGCACGCGCCGTACACGCCGGCACCCCGGGACGCGAACGACTTCCCCGGCCTGACCGCGCCGCGGGGCCCGGCGTACGACACGCTGCCGACAGACGCGCCGCCGTGGCTGGCCAGCCGCGCGCCGCTCACCGCGGGCGAGCAGCAGGCCATCGACGTCGCGTTCCGCAAGCGGGCGCAGGCCGTCCAGGCCGTGAACGATCTGATTGGTACGCTGCGCGCCGCGCTCACCGCCGCCGGGGTGGCCGGCGACACCTACCTCGTGTTCAGCTCCGACAACGGGTACCACATGGGGGAGTACCGGCTCAACCCGGGGAAGATGACCGCCTTCGACACCGACGTGCGGGTACCGCTGGTGGTGGCCGGGCCGGGCGTACCGGCCGGGAAGGCGAGCGGCGCCGCCGTGGCGAACATCGACCTGGCGCCCACCTTCGAGCAGCTGGGCGGGGCGGCCACACCGGCCACTGTGGACGGACGGAGTCTGGTGCCCCTGCTGCGCGGCGGGTCCGGGGCCGGCTGGCGTACCGGCGACCTGGTGGAGCACCACGGGCCGGACACCCAGGCCGGTGACCCGGACCTGCCCGCGCCGAACAGCGGGAACCCGCCCAGCTACGAGGCGCTGCGGACGGACACGTACACCTACGTGGAGTACGTGGACGGTTCGCGGGAGTACTACGACCTGACCCGAGATCCGCAGGAACTGCACAACATCGTGGGTACGCTCAGCCCCGCGCGTTCGGCCCAACTCCACACCGCGCTCGCGGGGCTGGAGAACTGCCACGACGGTACCGCGTGCTGGCAGGCCGGCCACGTCTGAGGCCGCTGGTACAGCTGACGCGACTTTGACACTACTTTCAGGCTGGTCGGCTACGTTCGGGGAGTGAGCACACGCGGAAGGCTGGCCGCGGGCGCGGCCGCGCTGGTGGCGCTGCTGCTCGCCGTCCTCGTCTCGTACCGCTGGGGCTCCACCGCGCCGCGCGCGCTGCTCTCGACCGCACCGAGCAGCGCCGCGCCCAGCAGGGACCCGACCGCCGCCCAGATCTACACCGCGGTCGCGCCCTCGGTCGTGTCCATCCAGGCCGCGCACCAGGGCTCGACCGAGATCGATTCGGGTACCGGTGTGGTGGTCAACGCGAACGGGACGATCCTGACCGCGCTGCACGTGGTGAAGGGCGCCAGCGCTGTGCAGGTGACCTTCGCGGACGGTACCGCGTCGGCCGCGACGGTCGAGTCCACGGCGCCCGCGATCGACATCGCCGAGCTGGCCCCGGCCACGCTGCCCTCGGTGCTGGTGCCGGCGGTGCTCGGCCGGCCCGACCGGCTGGCCGTGGGCGACAACGTGGTCGCCATCGGTAACCAGCTCGGGCTGACCCGGAGCACCACCACCGGCGTCGTGTCCGGACTGGACCGCCGCGCCACCGGCACCAACGGGGTGAACCTGTCCGGGCTCATCCAGTTCGACGCCGCGGTGAACCCGGGCAGTTCCGGCGGGCCGCTGCTCAACGGCAAGGGCGAGACGGTCGGCATCGTCGTCGCGCTGGCCAACCCGACCTCGGCCGACACGTTCGTCGGCGTCGGGTTCGCCGTACCCATCACGGCCGCCGCCACCGGTGGCGGCGGCAACCCCGCACCCCAGCAGTGACCTTCAAGGACGGCGGCATGACCAATCCGACCCACCCGATGGAGCAGGTGCTGTACGAGGTCAAGAAGACCATCGTCGGCCAGGACGTGCTGCTGGAGCGGCTGCTGGTGGCGCTGCTGGCGCGCGGGCACATCCTGGTCGAGGGGGTACCGGGCCTGGCCAAGACGCTGGCCGTGAAGTCCCTGGCCAGCGCGATCGGCGGGGAGTTCCACCGGGTCCAGTTCACCCCCGACCTGGTACCGGCGGACATCATCGGTACCCGCGTGTTCCACCAGCGCACCGGCGAGTTCCAGGTGTCGCTCGGCCCGGTCTTCACCAACCTGCTGCTGGCCGACGAGATCAACCGGGCGCCCGCCAAGGTGCAGAGCGCGCTGCTGGAGGCGATGCAGGAGCAGCAGGTCACCATCGGCCGGGAGACCCACCTGGTACCCCGGCCCTTCCTCGTCATGGCCACGCAGAACCCGATCGAGTCCGAGGGCACGTACCCGCTGCCCGAGGCCCAGGTGGACCGCTTCATGATGAAGGTGCTGGTCGACTACCCGAGCCCCACCGAGGAGTTCGTGATCGTCGAGCGGGCTGTCACCGTCCCCCCGGCGGGCCAGTCCGTGGTCGACCTGGACCAGCTCGGCGCCATGCAGGCCCAGGTGGAGCACGTGTACGTGGACCCGGCGCTGATCGAGTACGCGGTGAACCTGGCCAACGCCACCCGCCGGCCGGACGAGGTGGGCCTGGCCAAGCTGGGCCGGTACGTGACGTTCGGCGCGAGCCCGCGCGCCTCGATCAACCTGGTCCTCGCCGCCCGGGCGCTGGCGTTCATCCGGGGCCGGGACTACGCGATCCCGCGCGACCTGCTCGACCTGGCCCTCGACATCTTCCGGCACCGGCTGGTGCTGTCCTACGAGGCGCTCACCGACGAGGTCACCGCGGACGCCGTACTGGCGGAGGTGATGGGGGCACTGCCGGTGCCGGACGTGCCGCAGCGGCGACGGGCGCAGCCGCGGTGACCGGACGCCAGCCGGCACGGCCGCCGGACCGGCTGCTGCGGCGGCTGGAGTGGCAGGTGGTACGCCGGCTCGACGGGCGGCTGCAGGGCGGGTACCGGACGGTGTTCCGGGGTGCGGGTACCGAGTTCACCGGGCTGCGCGAGTACACGCCGGAGGACGATGTCCGGCACATCGACTGGAACGTCACCGCGCGCCTGGACGAGCCGTACGTGCGGCAGTACACCGAGGACCGGGAGCTGACCGCGTGGCTGGTGCTGGACCAGTCCGCCTCGATGCGCTTCGGCGGCAAGGACTCCACCCTGGCCGAGCTGGCGGTCTGCCTGGGCCGGCTGTTCGCGCAGGCGGGCAACCGGGTGGGCGCGATCCTGTACGACAACGGGTACCGCCGGGTGATCCCGCCGCGTACCGGGCGCAACCACCTGCTGTACCTGACCCACGAGATCACCCAGCCACCGCGGTCGGGTACCGACGGGCGGGTCACCGACCTGGCCGCGATGCTGCACCTGGCCGCCGCCACGGTACGCCGGCGCAGCCTGGTGTTCGTCATCTCGGACTTCATCGGCGAGCTGGACTGGGAGCCCGCGCTGACCCGGCTGGCGCAGCGGCACGAGGTGGTGACCGTGCGGGTGGTCGATCCGGTCGAGCTGGACCTGCCCGAGCTGGGCCTGATCCTGGTGCAGGACGCGGAGACGGGGGAGCAGCTGCTGGCGGACACCGCCGACCCGCTGTTCCGGCAGCGGCTGCGGGCCGAGGTGGACGGCCGGGAGCGGGCCGTCGCGGCGGCGCTGCGCCGCTGCGGTGTCGTCGCGTACCGGATGAACACCCGGCAGAACCTGGTCGAGGCGCTGGTCGCCATGGTGCGGCGCTCGAAACGGCGCCGGGCATGAAGGTCGAGTACCCCATCATGATCGTGATCGCGGCGGTGGCCGCGGCCGCGCTCGCCG
>DATEJJ010000756.1:0-3562 GCA_035278125.1 Rugosimonospora sp. | reverse complement strand
CTGCTCCCCGGGGACGCGGGCCGGCCCCGGGCGGTCGCCGCCGCCGAGGCGGTGGTACGCGCGGCACCCGGGGTGGATGTACGCCCGCTGCGCGACGGGAGCGCGACGTTCGTGGTACAGGCGGGTGGGTACCGGCCGCCGGAGCTGGCCGCCCTCGCGTACGCCCGGCGCGGTGTGGCCCATCTCACGGTCGAGCTGCGGGACGGCACGGTGGTCATCGGACCGCTGGTACCGCCGGCCGGTGCACCCTGCCTGAACTGCGTCGACCTGCACCGGCGCGACCGCGACCCGGCCTGGCCCGCGCTCGTCGCCCAGCTCGCCACCAGCAGGGAACCCGCCCAGCCCTGCGCCGCCACGACGGCCCTGGTCGCCGCCGGGTACGCGGCCGAGGAGGTGCTCCGGTACGTCGACGGCGGCCGACCACGCACCGTCGGTACCACGGTGGAGATCAGCGCACCCGGGCAGGAGCGGCGCCGGCGGTGGCCGCCGCACCCCCGCTGCCACTGCGGCCAGCGTCGCAGGCAGCGGCAGTTGGCCTGCGGATGAGGTTCAATGATCGGGTGAGCGATATCCCTCGCCGGGCTGTGTCCCGCACGGCGCGGCTGGCCGCGCTCCCCCTCGGCTTCGCCGGCCGCGCGGCGCTCGGGCTGGGGAAGCGGGTCACCGGTGCGGCTGCGGAAGTGATCTCGGCCGATGTGCAGCAGCGCACCGCCGAGCACCTGTTCAGCGTGTTGGGGCAGCTCAAGGGCGGCGCGATGAAGTTCGGCCAGGCGCTGTCGGTCTTCGAGGCGGCTCTGCCCGAGGACCTGGCCGGCCCGTACCGCCAGGCGCTGACCCGGCTGCAGGAGGCGGCTCCGCCGCTGCCGGCCGCGAGCGTACACAAGGTACTGGCACAGGAGCTGGGCGAGGACTGGCGCCGGCACTTCCGGGAGTTCGACGACAAGCCGTCCGCCGCGGCCAGCATCGGCCAGGTACACCGCGCGGTGTGGAAGAAGCGGGGCCGGGCCGGTCTGCCCGTGGCCGTCAAGATCCAGTACCCGGGTGCGGGCAAGGCGCTGCTGTCCGACCTCAACCAGCTGTCCCGGCTGGCCGGGCTGTTCCGCGTGGTGCAGCCGGGGCTGGACGTGAAGCCGCTGGTGGCCGAGCTGCGGGCACGGATCACCGAGGAGCTGGACTACGAGCTGGAGGCCGAGGCGCAGCGGGCGTTCGCGGCCGGGTACGCGGGCGACCCGGAGATCCACGTACCCAAGGTGGTGGCGGCGGCGCCCCGGGTGCTGGTGACCGAGTGGATCGACGGTACCCCCCTCGCCCACGTGATCGCGGACGGTGAGCGCGACGTACGCGACCGGGCCGGGCTGCTGATGGCGACCCTGCACTTCTCCGCACCGGAGCGGGTCGGGCTGCTGCACGCGGACCCGCACCCGGGCAACTTCCGCATGCTCCCCGACGGGCGGCTGGGTGTCATCGACTTCGGTGCGGTGGCCCGGCTGCCGGACGGGCACCCGGAGCCCATCGGGCGGCTGACCCGACTGGCCCTGGCCAGCGACGCGGACGGCGTGTTGCAAGGGCTGCGGGACGAGGGGTTCGTCCGGCCGGACACGGTGGTCGACGCGGCACGGATCCTGGAGTACCTGCGCCCGATGCTGGAGCCGATCGCCAAGCCGGAGTTCCAGTTCACCCGCGCCTGGCTGCGCGCGGAGGCCGCCCGGGTGGCCAGCCCGCGCAGCCCCGCGTTCCAGCTCGGGAAGCAGCTCAACCTGCCGCCGTCGTACCTGCTGATCCACCGGGTCACGCTGGGCTCGATCGGGGTGCTCTGCCAACTGGAGGCCAATGCGCCGTACCGCTCGGTGGTGGAGCGCTGGCTGCCCGGCTTCGCCGAACCGCAGACCGAAGCCGCGGCATGACGAGAGCGCCCGCCCCGGAACACCGGGGCGGGCGCCGCTGCGTGTCGACCGCTCAGATCCCGAGCTGGCGGTTCTGCTCCTGCCGGGCGCGCATCGCGGTCTGTCGGGCGGATCGGTAAGCCTCAGAAGGGGTGTCCTGAGGCCGACGCATTCGGGCGCGACTCAGCGCCTCGTACACGAGATGTAGTCCGTTGGTCATTTCGAGTGAACTCCTCATCCGGGTCCTGCTGTCGAGTACGGGTACCGGCCGGATCGGCCGTTGGCGAGCCCGCGGGCTGGCCGTGGAACGGATGCTGGTCATGTGCTCAAGCCGCCTCTCGGATCTGCGCCGCGACCCTGGCCGCGACCTCTGCCCGCCGTACGGCGTCGTTGGCGACGTCCTCCTTACGGGGACGGCCCCGCGGCCGCTTCCGCGGCACCACGGCACCCCGCTCGAAGATCTCGCCACCCCAGACACCCCACGGTTCGGCCCGATCCACCGCACCCGCCAGGCACTCCACCCGCACCGGGCAGTCGCCACACAGCGACTTGGCCAGTTCGAGCTCGGCAGGCGAGTCGGCGAACCACAGGTCAGGGTCGAACCGGCGGCAGGGCAGTTCGGTGTCCACCGCGACACCACCACCGACTGGCGCCAACACCAGACTCATCACCCGGTCACCTCTCCTTCTCTGGTTGGACCGCCTTCGTGGGCGGTCCTCATCGTCATTGGCTGGAAATGACTGAGGCCGCGGACCCGGTATACGGGTTCCGCGGCCTCGAGGTGAGCCGGTAGGTCTTGTTTAGACCGGTTTACCTCGAGGTGGAGACCCGCTGACCTTGGCACCCGTGTTCCGGGACCCAAGGTCCATACCGTTGGCCTTGACCGCGAACCCATTGCCGCGCTGATCCGCCAGGTCCCAACTCCACAGAGCCTGGGTCCGCTGAACCTGGACGGTTTCGTGCTGACCGACTACGACCTGCTGGCCCCGAACACGCGGAGCGCCCACCGCTAGCGGGTGAGCCGTGATGCCGTTGCTGGCCGCCGGAGCGCAGGCAGAGATCAGCGCCGACGGTCGCTCGATCAGATATGTCGTCACCGTCGCCACCTCCTGCCTACTCTCGTCATGGACGGTGCTTGCGCCTCCCGCGGACAGCGTTCTTGCCGCCCGGATAAGAGGTGTGAGTGCAGGCTATGCCGGGACCGCGGCCCGGGGCAAACGAATTTACGACTCTGCCGGGGACTTTTTTTGTTCGTCTGCCGCGGGCAGAACATCCGCCACCGCGGCACCGTTGACCAGCGCCAGTACCGCGTCGCCGTACAGGCCGAGCTTGCGCGGGCCGATGCCGGCGATCTCGATGAGCTGCTCGGTACGCGTGGGTTTGCGCTCCGCGAGCGCGGTCAGCGTCGCGTCGGTGAAGACCACGTAGGGCGGTACCTTCAGCGCGCCGGCCAGGCGTACCCGCCAGTCGCTCAGCCGCGCGTGCAGCTCCTCGTCCAGATCGGACGGGCAGCCGGTACAGCGGCCGAGCTTGCGCTCGGGTCCGGCGAGCAGCGCCGTACCGCAGATCCGGCAGGAGATGGTCACGGTTCGCCGCTCCTTCGCGCCACCACCAGCGCGGCGTCCCCCGGCCGCGGCCGGCTGCGCGACGGGCAGGAAGCGGCTCGCCCGCCGGGCCCG
>DATEJJ010000755.1:0-9196 GCA_035278125.1 Rugosimonospora sp. | reverse complement strand
TGGCCGCGGCCCGGGCGGAGGACGGCCCGGTGCCCGCCGCCCCGACGGGGCCGGTGCGCCAGCCCTCGACCGCGCGGGAGACGGCGGCCGTGGCGTTCCTGACCCTGGGCTCGTGCATACCGGTGGCGGGTTGGGTGGTCGGCGTGATCCTGCTGTGGACTTCGCCGCGCTGGCGGATCGGGGAGAAGCTGCTCGGCACCCTGGTCGTACCCGGCGGTCCGGGCGGCGTGGCCCTGTTCCTGGCGCTGTTCGCCGGCCAGACCTGCACGTCGGTGTCGCCGGCCGCCCCGGCCGGTGGCAGCGGCGCGACAACCACCACCTGCACCGGGTACTCGCTGCCGCTGGCGGTGGGCATACCCGTGCTGCTGGTAGCGGTCATCGCACCGTTCGTGGTGGACGGCATCCTGCTGCACCGCGCCTCGAAGCGGGCGCAGTAGTGTCGCGCGATGCACCATCCGGAGCCGACATGCACCAGCCGGTTAGCGCCCCAGGTCCGAGGTGTTATGTGACGCTTATGTTTTGCATAGAGGCTTTGCTATGCCTGCGGTCTGCTGACAGCATCCGAGAATCCATCGTCCTGGCTTCTCGGAGGTACACGTGCGGATTCCCAGGTACGCCTACCGGGGCGTCGCGTTGATCGGTGCGGCCGCCGTACTGATCGCGGGGCTCGTCCTGGTACGGGCGCAGGCGCAGGCATCCGCCACCCCGCAGAGCCTCGCGGAACTCATGGCCCAGCTGGGCGGCAACAGCGCGGGCACCTACCTGGACGCAGCCAGCGGCAAGATGGTGGTCACCCTCACCGACTCGGGCATGGCCGCCCAGGTGCGCGCGGTCGGCGCGGTACCCAAGATGGTCAAGCACAGCGCCGCGCAGCTCAACCAGGTGACGACCACGCTGGCCCGCGCGGCCCGCGTGCCGGGTACCGCCTGGTCGGTGGATCCGGCCACCAACCAGGTCGTGGTGTACGCGGACAGCACCGTCGGCGCCAGCCGGATGTCGGGGCTGGACTCGACGGTGGCCGGGCTGGGCGACGCCGTGCGGATCCAGCAGACCGCGGGCAAGTTCACCACGCGCACCGCGGGCGGGGACCCGATCTACGGCGGGCAGTTCCGCTGCTCGCTCGGCTTCAACGTGACCATCGGCGGTGCGTTCTACTTCCTCACCGCGGGTCACTGCGGCAATGCCGCGGCCGCCTGGTTCACCGACATCAACCACACCAACATGCTGGGTACCGTCGTCGCCAGCACCTTCCCCGGGCACGACTTCGCGCTGGTGCAGTACACCGGTCCGGTGACGGACACGCAGGGTACGGTCAACCTCTACCCGGGCAGCGACGACATCACCGCCGCCGGTAACGCGTTCGTCGGCGAGATCGTCGGCCGCAGCGGCAGCACCACCGGGGTGCACCTCGGTATCGTCACCGCGCTCAACGCGACGGTGAACTACCAGGAGGGCACAGTCACCGGGATGATCCAGACGAACGTCTGCGCGGAGCCGGGGGACAGTGGCGGCGCGCTGTTCGCCGGGCCCGTCGCGCTCGGCCTGACGTCCGGCGGCAGCGGCAACTGCACCACCGGTGGCACCACGTTCTTCCAGCCGGTCACCGACGCGCTCGCGGCGTACGGCGCCAGCGTCTACTGACGGTTGCTCCGGGGCGCCGTCAGCCAGGCGGCGCCCCGCCATGGGAGGTGTCAGCCCGCCGCGCAGGACAGTGCCGGTACCGCGTTGGTGCCGTTGTTCCAGCTGCCGAGGAAGCCGAACTGGGTACTCGCGCCGGCGCCGAGGCTGCCGTTGTAGCTGACGTTGCGCGCGGTCACCGCCGCTCCACTCGTGGCGAGCGTGGTGTTCCAGGACTGGGTGACGGTCTGGCCGTTGCCGAACTGCCAACCGACGGTCCACCCGCTGATCGCCGCGCTCCCCGCGGTCACCGTCACGGTCGCCTGGAACCCGCCGGTCCACTGCCCGACGATCGCGTACGAGGCGGTGCAGGCGCCGGAGCCCCCCGGTGGCGGGCTCGACGGTGGCGGGCTGGCCGGCCGGCTCGACGGTACCGGGCTGGGGCTCTGGCCCCCCGGGCTGCCGATGCTGCCGGGTACCGACTGCAAGGCGCTGAACCAGACCGCGGCCATCTTGTCGTACCCGCCCGCGTTGGGGTGGATGCCGTCGGCCAGGTCGGCGGTGGTCAGCGCGCTGTGCATGTCCACCAGGTGCACGTGGGCGCCGGCGCTCACCTTGCTCTGCACGATGCCCGGGATCGCCGCGTTGAAGGTCCGCGCCGCCGCGTCCGAGGTGGCGTTGCCGATCGGGATGATGGTCGCGACGAACACCTCCACGCCCGGTACCGTCGCCGTGATGTGATCGATCAATGTGGACAGCCGGCCGGGTGCGGTGGAGAGGTTGAAGTTCTGCAGCACGTCGTTGGTACCGATGTGCAGCAGCACCGTGTGCGGTGTCGTGGTACGGAGCCAGCCGACGATGTTGGCGTCGATCTGGTCGATGCGCCAGCCGGAGTGACCCTCGTGGTCGTGGTCGCCGAGGCTCGCCGGCCCGTTGGAGAGCGAGCCGACGAAGTCCACCACGAACCGCCCCGCGGTGAACCGCTGCCACAGCCCGATCCGGTACCCGCCGGGCACGGTGAGGCCGTCGGTGATGGAGTCGCCCAGCGGCATGACCCGTACCCCGCCGTTGGACTCGGCGCTGGCCACGCCCGCGTGCGCGGCCAGCGCCGCGGCCAGCAGGGCGGTGGCCGCGGCGGCGAGCCATCGTGTCCGTGTTCGCATCTGCGCCTCCTCGGGGGAGCACAGCCGGAGCGGGCTGGCGATTATATCGATGGATAACAATCTCAGACGTTTCCGGAAACCTCAACCCGCGATCGCGGTGGCGACCCCGCCGGCGGGGCCCGCCGGCCGAGCTGGCCAGGAGGTTCCGGCCGGGCCTGGGCCGGTCGAACTTCCGGAAGTTCCAGCGTGCGGCTCGCTCGCAGCCGGTGCGGGCGTTTCGGTCAGGATGGCGCGCGCCGTGCCGACGAAGTGCCTATGAGCATGGACCTGGCTGGACGCTGGATGGGTGTCGGGAACAGCGCGAACGCCGACGCGCTGACCGCGGGGAGCGAGGCTGCCGCGCAGGCGGCCGGCGGCCGGGAGCCGGCCCTGCTGATGGTGTACGCCTCGACCGGGTACGACCTGGAGCGGCTGCTGGACGGCGTGCGCGGGTACGCGGGCGGCACGACCGTGGTCGCGGGCTGCACCACGCTGGGCGAGGTGGTCGCCGGCCGGGCGGATCCGATGGCCAGCGGCGCGGTGGTCGTCGCACTGGGTGGTACGGGTCTGCAGGTGCGGGCCGAGGTGGGCCGGCGCGTGTCGGACCGGCGCCGGGACGCGGGTGCCGAGGCCGCGGCCAGCGTGACGGAGCTGGCCGGAGCCCACCGGATCTGCCTGCTGTTGTGCGACGGGCTGGTGGGGGAGCAGCACGAGGTGGTGCGGGGCGCGTACGGCGTGCTCGGCGCCGCGGTACCGCTGGTCGGTGGCTGCGCCGGGGACGACCTGACGTACACGAAGACGCACCAGTTCCTGGGCGACCGGGACGGGGTGGAGATCCTCACCGACGCGGTGGTGGGTGTCGGGTTGGGCTCGCCGGCGGCCTTCGGCGTGGGCATCGCGCACGGCTGGCGCAAGGTGGGCGAGCCGGTGGTGGTGAGCAGCAGCACCGGTGGCCGGCTGTTCGAACTGGACGGGCGCCCCGCGCTGGACGCGTACCTGGGGTGGATCGGCGCGGACCGGAGCCTGCTGGAGGACACGAAGGCGTTCCGGGCGCGGGCGTTCGGCCACCCGCTGGGCATGTCGCGGCGTACCGGCGAGGACATCCGGGTGGTACACGACGGGGACCTGCGCGACGGTTCGCTGCTCTGCCTGGCGGACGTGCCGCAGGGCGCGCTGGCCTGGCTGATGGAGCCGGACGACGAGGCGCTGGTGGACGCCGCCGCTGTCTCATGTGGACAGGCGATGGAGAATCTCGGCGGCGCCGATCCGGTGGGGCTGATGGTGTTCGACTGCGGTGCCCGCAAGGTGATGCTGGATGAGGCCGGCGTACGCCGGGAACTCGCCGCCGTGGCCACCGCCCTGGGCGAGGTACCGTTCGGCGGCTTCTACACGTACGGCGAGATCGCCCGTACCCAAGGCTCCCGCGGCATGCACCACCTCACTGTGGTGACCCTCGCGCTGGCCTGACGGGAGCCGCTGTGGGCTTCCACTGGTCGATGCACCAGCTGACCGAGTACTTCACCGCGATCAGTGCATCCGCCGACGAGGACACCGCGGTCAGGGTCGGCGTCGAGCGCGCGGTCGAGGCGCTCGACGCCGAGGTCGGCGCCGCCCAACTGGACGACCGCGATCGGCTGGAGGGGCTGGTCGGGGTCACCGCCGACCTGCCCGTGGCGGTCGTCGAGCCGGTGCTGCTGCGCGGCCAGCCGACGCTGGAGCTGCCCGAACTGGGCGCCGTACACGCCTGCGGCGCCAACCTGGGCAGCGCCATCGGCGGCGGCATGCTGGTGGCGCGCATCGACGACCCGTTCTCGGCCGAGGAGCGCCAGCTGTTGCAGGGCATGGCGCAGGTGCTCGGCCTGGCGCTGCGCAACCTGCGCGCGCTCGCGGTGGAGCGGTCCCTGCGCGAGGACCGCGAGCGGGAAGCCGCCCGGCGGCTGGAGCTGCTGGAGGCGGTACGGGCCCGGCAGACGCTGCTGGAGACGCTGCTGGCCATCCAGCGCGCCATCTCGCACCGCGAGCCGCTGCAGTCGGTGCTGGACGCCATCACCACCGGCGCGTCCAACCTGCTGGGCCTGGTCGGGGTCGCGCTGGTGCTGGCCGACCCCGCCGAGCCGAGCAACCTGATCATGGCGGCCCACCACCGCTGGCCGCCGGCCGCGACCGCCGCCGCCCTCGCGGCGGCGGCCACGGCCATGGCCGGCGACAAGCTGATCGAGCACGACGCCGGGGACGGGGCGGAGGGCCGGCTCAAGGCGGTGCCGGTACTCGTCAGCGGATCGGTCGCGGGCAGCCTGGTGGCGGTACAGCCGGATCCGTCCGATGTGGACGAACACCACGCGTCGCTGCTGGCCGCCTTCGCGCAGCAGATCAGCCTGGCGCTGACCGACGCCCGTACCGTCGAGGCGATGCGGGAGGCGTACCGCGACCCGCTGACCGGGCTGCCCAACCGTGCGCTGTTCCTGGAGCGGCTGGAGCGCTCGCTCAGCGACCTGCACCGCGGGCCGCTGGTGGTGCTGTTCATCGACCTCGACCGGTTCAAGGCGGTCAACGACAGCCTCGGCCACCGCGCCGGCGACGAGCTGCTCACCGAGGTGGCCGCCCGGATCCGGGAGACGCTGCGCGCGGCCGACCTCGCCGCCCGGCTCGGCGGTGACGAGTTCGCGGTCCTGCTCGACGGCGGTTCGCCCGAGGACGCCTGCCGCGTCGCCGAGCGGATCGCCGCCCGGGTCGCGGAGCCGTTCCTGATCTCCGACCGTACCGTCTACATCGGCGCCAGCATCGGCGTCGCGCCCTGCACGGCCAGCGGCGGCAACGCGGCGGAGCTGTTGAGCAACGCGGACGTCGCGATGTACCGGGCGAAGAAGGCCGGCTCCGGGCGCGTGGTCGTGTTCGAGCCGGACATGCTCACCGCGGTCGTGACCCAGCTCGACCTCCAGGTGGACCTCAAGAACGCGCTCGCGGGCGGCCAGTTCCTGCTCAACTTCCAGCCCATCGTGCAGCTCGACACGGGCGAGCTGTACGGCGCGGAGGCGCTGCTGCGGTGGCGCCACCCGACCCGGGGGCAGGTGCCGCCGGACGTGTTCATCCCGATCGCCGAGGAGATCGGGCTCATCACCGAGATCGGCCAGTGGGTACTGCGCGAGGCCGTCGCCGAGCTGGCCGAGCTGCGCCGGTCCGCACCCGGCCTCGCGGTCAGCGTCAACTTCTCCCCGCGCGAGATGACCGACCACGGCTTCGTCGGTACGGTCATCGACGCGCTGGCGACGGCGGGCGTACCCGGCGACTCGTTGACGGTGGAGCTGACCGAGAGCGCGCTGATGACCGACCCGGCGCTGGCCATGCGCCACCTGCGCAGCCTCAAGGAGCTGGGGGTACGGGTGTCCCTGGACGACTTCGGCACAGGGTACTCGTCGCTGTCGTACCTGCGGCAGTTCCCGGTCGACCAGCTCAAGATAGACCGGGCCTTCGTCGCCGGGGTGTGCGAATCGAGCGAGGGCCGGGCGCTGGTCCAGGCGGTCATCGACCTCGCCCGCGCGCTGCGCCTGCAGGTCGTCGCCGAGGGCATCGAGGACGCCCAGCAGCGGGACGAGCTGGTCCGCATGGGCTGCCTGCTCGGGCAGGGGTACCACCTGTACCGGCCGATGCCCACCACCGACCTGCGCCACCTCGTCGGTACCCGGGTGCTGGACGGGGCGGTACCACGCTGAAGGGTACCGTGCATCCATGAAGCTCGGTGTCGCGCTGCCCACGTCCGGCCCGTTCGCCGGTCCCGCCGGTATCGCCCGCGTCGCGCAGGAGGTCGAGCGGCTCGGGTACGACTCGGTGTGGACGTACGAGCGGCTGCTGCGCCCGCTCGTACCGGTGTCGATGGGCGGTGGCCCGCCGCAGCCGGTACCCGAGGTGTACCGGCTGACCTACGAACCGCTGGAGACGCTCAGCTACGTGGCCGCGCTCACCACCCGGGTCAAGCTCGGTACCAGCATCATCGACGCGCTGCTGCACCCGGCGGCGGTACTGGCGAAGCGGTTGGCCACCGTGGACCAGCTCAGCGGCGGCCGGCTCGTGGCCGGGCTGGGCCAGGGCTGGATGCCGCAGGAGTTCGCCGCGGCGGCGGTACCGATGAGCCGGATCGGGCGCGGCATGGACGAGGTCGTCGCCGCCATGCGCGCCTGCTGGGGGCCGGACCCGGTCTCGTACCAGGGGCGGTTCACCCAGATCGCGGAGTCGGAGGTCAATCCCAAGCCGGCGCAGGCGCACGTGCCGATCCTGCTCGGTGCGATGAGCCCGGGCGGCGTGCGGCGGGCGGCCCGGATCGCGGACGGGCTCAACCCGGTGGCGGTGTCCCGCGAGATCCTGCTCGCGCTGGCCGACGGGTACCGCGCCGCGGTCGAGGCGGCCGGCCGCGATCCGGCGTCGGTGACCGTGGTGGCCCGGGCCAACGTGCCGCTCACCGCCGGGGACCTGGGCGAGGACCGGCCGTACCTGGGCGGCTCGCCGCGGCAGATCGCGGCCGACCTGGCCGGGCTGGACGGTACGGCGGTGGACCACGTGCTGTTCTCCACCAGCGGGGCGGGGCGCCGCGAGGGCTCGGGCACCGAGGGGCTGGAGGAGGAGCTGGCGCTCTTCGCGGAGCTGATCCGGTTGGTCCGCGGCTAGGCTCGGTTCGGTCCTCGTGGCGGTACGCAAGTCAGCCGGTCAGGTGTTTCGCGGTGGTCGACCGGGGAGCCACCCACGATCGTCGCCCGACGCGCGCGTTCTGCCACGTTGACGATACTTTGTCCAGGCCCGATCACGGGCCGGGCGAGGCAGTGATCCGCCGAGATGTTTGGCCGCTCTCGGGTTCGGCGGGGAGCCAGTAGCGAAACCGGCGCCCGCAGGACATCTTCCCGGGGGGATGGGCATGGGCTTCGCGGCCGGACGGAGTAACCGCAGGGGTCTCCTGAGCACAGCTATGGGCGCCGTCGTACTGGGTGCGGGCGTGTCCGCGCCGGCGCGGGCCTCGGCCGCGGTGCCCGCGGTACCGGTGCCCTCGGTCCTCGACTTCGGCGCGAAGGGTGACGGTGTCACCGACGACACCGCCGCCGTCAACGCGGCCCTGGCCCGCGGCGGCCTGGTGTACTTCCCCGCCGGCACCTACCTCGTCGCCAGACTGACCGCCGGCGTCGCGGGTACCTGGCTGCGCGGTGACGGGCCGTCGACGGTACTGCGCAAGAACGCCTCGGGTCCGGTACTCACGCTGAACGGTTCCCGGGTACGGGTGAGCGACCTGACAGTCGACGGCAACGGCGGCGCGTTCGGCGGTACCGGCATCGTGTCGGTCGGGGTGTTCCCGCACATCACCGGGGTCGAGGTGCGCGACACGCTCGGCTCGGCGCTGCTGTTTCCCGGCAGCGGAGCCGGCCACTCCGGCATCGTCAGCGACTGCATCCTGCAGGTGTGGCAGGGACAGCTCGGCCAGGCCAACGCGAACACCGCGGCGGTATCGCTCCCCGACGACAACCAACCCACGGTCCAGGCGTCCAACCGGCAGTTCACCAACCTCCAGACCAACGCGTGCCTGCTGTTCACCGACGCGGGATCGCAGAACACCAAGTGGGTGGCGTGCACGGGTCGCAACTTCGTCATCGCGGGTACGCCCGCCAAGCTGCTGATGTCGTCGTGCCGGCTGGCGACCTCGGGCGTGGCCACCGCGATCCAGGGTGTCCAGTGCGCCTTCAGCGGCAACGCGTTCGCCGGGAACGTCACGCTGAAGGCGACCTTCTCCACGTTCATGGGTAACGTCATCGCCGGTTCGCTGACCATCATGCCGGCCGCCACCGGCACGGTTGTCGGTGCCAACTCCGGCACCGCGACCACCGACCTGCGCCGGTAGGCCGTCGCGCCGGGCTACTTCGGACGGCTTGACCGGCGCTCCCGGGATGCGAGCAGGCAGCCGAGGCAGACCCAGAAGCCGGAGCTGACGATCGGGCTGGACAGGGTGTTGGCGAAGGCGAGCGTCACCGCACCGGCGGCGACCGCGGCCCGGATCGGGAGCCGGGCGCTGCCGGTGCCCGCGAAGAAGGCCGCGCCGAGCACCGCCACCAGCAGTACGGTCGACAGCACGCCGGTCTCCGCGGCGAGCCGCAGGTAGTCGTTGTGGGTGTTGATGAAGGTGTGCAGCCGCGGGTCGAGCTGCGCGACGTACGCGAACAGGCCATACCCGACGCCGCGCAGCGGGTGCTGCACGACGACGTCGAGCGCCACTCGAGCGGCCGCCGCGCGTATCGCGTTGTTGGTGCTCAACTCGGCGGTGCTGCGGCTGCCCAGCAGCATCTCGCGCAGTGCCGGGTGCACGTTCGCCAGCACCAGGTAGCCGATCGCGCCGGCCGCCGCGAGGTAGAGCTGCCGGCGCAGCGGCCGGTCGGCCAGCAGGGCGACCGCGACGCCCGCGGCGG
>DATEJJ010000754.1:0-3161 GCA_035278125.1 Rugosimonospora sp. | reverse complement strand
GTGCTCCGTTCCGGTCGGCTCTCTACCGCGTGACTCGTGGACGTGTTGACCGGCGACCCCGTCCCACCGTTGGCCAACTGCCCACGCTGCCAACGCCGTGGCAGGACACGGTCTCCGGCCGGTTCTTCGGCTGGCGGTGTCGCCAAGCGCGCCTGGGCGAGGACTTCGCGTTCGCCGTGGAGTACATCGTCTGTCTCGAATGCAGGCTCGGGTGGGTGGACAAGCCCTACACGGCCGAGGAGTACCAACGACACGGGCTGGCCTCCGCCGCCCTCCGTGCGCTTCGTGAGGAGTTCCCGGGGCTGGCATGGCACACCCGCAGCGGTCACCTAACTGACTCGAAGCCGTTCTGGTCAGCGGTCGGCAGGGAGATCGACGGCTCCTACCTGCCGCGCAAGGTGTGTGAGCATGTCACCAGACGTACTGCGTACGGCCGCTAGCGGCCAATGCAGGCGTAACCCGGTCAGGCAGGGCTGTACGCGTGCGAGCATGAGGACCAGGACGACGTGTTCGGGCGATTCGATACGCCGCGATGGTCTAGCGTGGGCGGCGATGACTACGCCGAACGAGCGAGACGAGTTTGAGCGGATGCGGTTGACCGCGCAGATCGAGCGGGCGCGGGAGATCATTACGCAGTACGAGGTACATCAGGAGTTCTACCGGCGCCAGGTCGAGGACAGCCGGTACGAGCTGGGCAGGCTGGACGAGCGGCTGGGAGGTTGAGTCGATGACCGTTGACCCGCAGGTCCAAGCGCTTCAGGACCTACTCCGCGCCGACCACGAGGCGTGGATCGCCGAGGTTCAGCAGTGGGCAGACGAGGCCGGCGAGGCCGGCGACCTCCAACGCCAGCGCCGCCACCTTGCCCACGTCGAGCGCCTCAAGGCGATGCCGTACCCCTGGGAGCAACCCCACGCGGCCTGATCGCCCACGTCGTAAGCCACGGCCTTGATCGACTGGCGAGCAACGCTCCTCGCGGACGGTGGGAACGAACTGCAGCCGGCCGCCTCTCTCGCCGACCTGGCGCAAGCGGAGGCCGCACTCGGCGCGGTCTTTCCGGAGAGCGTGAAGCAGCTGTACCAGGCTAGCGATGACGTCTGCGACAGGCTGGCAGTGGTTCATCGTCTGGCCTCTGGCCGAGGCAGGTCCGAGAGTTGGGGCCCGCTTGTGGTTGCGCTGCTCGGGACTGCGGTTGAGCTGCACCCAAGCCTGGCGCGGCGATGATCTACCAAAGCTCGGGATCGGAGTCGTCGGGGATGAACTTGCCTAGCTTGGAGATGGACTTGTAAAGCGCCGAGGCGCTTTCTTCCGGATTCCCATGGAGCCGCGAGGGCGCCCGCACCTTCGCGCCACGAAGACGCCACACAGACGCCACGTCCGAGGGCGACAGTGTCAACCACGAGGCACAGCTCAAAGGAGGGCATCTATGAGACGGTTCCCCGCAATCCCGAGACTCGGGCGCATCGCGGTACTCGCAACAGCGATGGCGGCGCTCGTCCCGCTGGCCGCCTGGCCGGGAACCGCTACGGCGGCGCCCGCCGCTGCCGCCGTACCGGTGATAACGACGCAAACGGGTACGGAGGCTACGGCGCCGGCGCCTGACACCGCCGCCGCAACCCAGTGCAGCACAATCTGGATCGGCGTCTCGTCAAGCCTGGCGGGCAACATGTTGTGGAACTGGAGGCAGACGACGACGTTCTGCTACAACGGGGTGACTGTCACCTCCCACAGCACCTCGTACTCGTGGCAAATCACGTCGTGGGGATCCGTCAGCGGCTACGCATGGCAGGGCCTGGCCTACAACCAGTCCAACTGCTACGTCGCCTCGGGTTCCACCCGTAATTGCTCGGGCAACTACGTGTCGCTCGCGGGCGTGTTCGGCCAGAACACCGGCACGATCGGTGGCGGCTCCGGCCAGTGCGTGCAGACGCAGCAGTGGATGACGTACCGCGGCCAGTCCACCCAGAAGGCGTACATGAACAACTACCCGAACTACCAGAACGTGCCTTGCATCATCCACTGAGCGCCTCCCGCATCGGGTAGGCGGCGGCTCGACTGTGTCGCGACTACGGCTACTAGTAGTCGCGACACAGATGCCGAGGAGAAGGAGACGGTGCGCCGGGCTGGGGATCGGGCACCGCCCACAGGTAGTTCAGCAGCGGGTCCCGGCCGGCCACCAGGCCCAACGCGCCGGCCAGCCGCGCGTCGGCGCGCCCGGCGAGCGCCACCACCGTCGCCGTCAACGCGGCGCAGTGGCAGGCTGAACCGGGCATGTGACGTGGCATCAGCGGCAGCGGTACCCCAGTCAGCTCCCGCAGATCCTTCACCCGCAGCACCTGCGCGAACTGGACCAGCTGCGAGAACTTCGTCACCAGCCGGTCGCCGGACTCGATCTTCTTCATCATCGACAGGCTGATCCCGACCAGCCCGGTCAGCTCCTCCTGAGTCAGGCCACGCCGCGCCCGATGACTCGCGATGCGCTGCCCGATCGCCCATTCGTCGATCTCCATCGGCACCGTCCTCCCGGGTTGAGCCGGGAGACCAGACGCGGCGGGCGGGCGCCGGGGCGCGCTCGGGCCATTGGCGGGCCATCAAGCCAGGCCAATCGGGGCGCTCCAGGCCAGTCCAGGCCGTGTCGACCGGGCAAAACGCCGTCCAGGGGTTCAACACCGTCGCCTTGATTGTCGATCGCGGTTTGATCGCGGACGGCAGGGTGCTCGAGTTTGGGGCGCATACTTCAGGCTCGCGACGGCGCGGACATGCGGGCATCAGGCGAAGCCGACCGGTGCGCAATCCGATTCTGATACGTCGAGCCCCCGACGCGTCGATCTGCATCGGCCCAAATGCGGATAGTAGTGGTTCGATGGGTGCTGGTGGGTGGTGGGTATGCTGCCGTGGTGCGGAGGGCTGGGACGGGTGAGCAGGGCGACGGGGTGGCGCGTCTGGGGTGGTTGGATGCGTTGCGTGGTGTGGCGGTGTTGTTCGTGGTGTGGGAGCACGTGACCGATCATCTGCTGCGTGGGCTGCGGGTGGTGACGGATGTGTGGTTCAACTCGGGTCGGACCGGGGTGTTCCTGTTCTTTGTGATCAGTGGGTATATCGTGCCGGCGTCGTTGGAGCGGCGGGGTGACCTGCGCCGGTTCTGGGTCGGTCGGTTGTTCCG
>DATEJJ010000753.1:0-2822 GCA_035278125.1 Rugosimonospora sp. | reverse complement strand
ATGCGGACCGTGCCACACCCCGTGCCTGGCGGGCGTGCCGGTGCTCCGGCCGGAGGCGTTCCGGGCTGTGCCGACGGGCCGTGCCGGCATGTGCCAGCCCTGCGGGTGGGCTGGCGAGCCACCCGCGCCCACTACGGAGCGTGATCGGGTGCGGCGGGCGTGCCGCACTGTGTCGTGACCTTCCGCTGTTGGTTGGGCCGCGGCACACGTGAGCTGACGAGGGTTGGTCGTGCCAGACGTGCCGGTCTGCCAGCAGGCGGCGACCCGTAGCGCTTCCGCTAACCGTAACGCTAACTCTGCGAGGCGTTTGCGCAGGTAGACGCGGATCCGGCGGGCGTTTCAGGCGGGTGTTTTGCGGCCCGGCAGCGCGGCGTAGGCGCTCGCGAGTGGGGGCCAGGCGGCGAGGGCTTGGCGGAGCGGGTGCGTGGTGGGCAGGGCACCGATGGTGGGCAGGGCGGCCAGTTCGTCGACGGCCCAGCCGATCACCGTGAATGCGCCGGGGGTGTAGGGGTGCAGGCCAAGGTCGCGGCGGACCTCGACGAGCGACTCGTCGACGTCGGGATCGTCGCCGGCGAGGTGCCAGTGCTCGACGAGGGTGGTGGCGATCGCGTGGATGGCCTGATCGTGGGCGGCGAGCCAGCGCTGTTGGGGTGTGGGTCCGGCCGTCGGCGGCGCTGGGTTTGCCTCGGAGTAGGCGGGGTCCGGGTCGGGCTGCAGCAGCTTGCGTTTGTACTCGCGCCGGTCGACCAGGCCGGTGCTGGTGCCGACGCCGAGGTGGGCGCCGACGCGGCGGCGGTTGAGCCCGAGCGTGTCGACCGCGTCGAGCAGCCACAGCTCGTTGTCCTCGCCTTCCCACCACAGCCATACCCGCAGGTCCAGAGCGTCCTCGACGTCGTGGCTCTCCGCGTCGCCGACCAGGCCCTGCGGGCCGCGTTTGCGCAGGTAGGCGAGGACTTCGCGGGGGTCTTCGCTGAGTAGGTAGGTGTAGCTGTTGTCGTCACGGGCGTGGCGGCGGTGGATGCGAGCCAGGGCCGCGTCCTTGGCGGCGGGGCTCACCCGTGGTGGCTTGCGCATACCCTCAGACAAACACTGAGGGGCGACAGGTGGGTACGCGCATCGCCGGCCGGCGCGGACCAAGCGGCGACCCGGGCACCTGTCGGCGCCCGGGTCGCGGGACACGAATGCGCTGGTCAGGGTCGTTGCGCTGCCTCTGGTGCGTGCTGGTGCGCTCGGGCTGCCGGTGTGTGCTGGTGGCCCGTCAGGGCTGCGGCGTTGGACCGGTATCGCGGGCAGCGGCACCAGGTGGACAGCAGCGCGTGGCAGCCGCTGTTCGCGTCGTGGCTGCCGCCGGCGATGTCCCAGCCGTGTAGTCCCCACGGGTGGCCGCAGTTCGCGCAGTCCGGGAAGTACTGCCGGTCCCAGCGGTCGGCCCGCTGGGCCTCGCTGAGGTGGGAAAACGGGCCGTCGACGGCGCCTGGCCGCAACCGGGCGTAGCAGCCGGCGCACCAGCCCAGCTCGTGGTTGATGACGATGAGGAAGTCGTTGACCTCGACCGCTCCGCAGCGACCGCACCACACCCGGGTGCCGAGGTCTTCCCCGGTCGCGGGGTGTCGGTGCTTGAGCGCCTGGAAGGTCTGGTGCAGCCGGTCGCGGGCCTGCTGCTCGGTGAGGTCAGCCTCGACCTGGCCGAACAGGTCCAGCTGGACCGGCCCGGCCAGGCTCGGGGTCGAGATGTGCGGCGAACGGGCCGAGGTCATCGGGTACCCGGGGTCGCGGCTGCGGCCGCGGCGAGCTGTCCGGGCCGGCCGAGGATCTGGCCGGTGGGCCGAGCGATGACCAGGTCGCAGGTCAGGCACCGGTAGTGCCGACCGTCCCAGGTGGCGTCCTCGTCCTGGTCGAGGATGTCGCCGAGCTGGTCGCAGGTTGCGAAGCCGTGCGTGCTGGCGTCGTTGCCGCACACGCAGGTCAGGTCCCCGCCGGGGCCGACGAGCACGTAACGCGGCGGGGCGCCTAGCAGGGTCCGTTGGTCGATGTCTTGCCGGTAGAGCCAGTAACCTTCCCGGGCACCGTCGGTCAGGCTGGCGAAGTAGAGGTTCACGGCGGCGTGGTCTTGCTCGGGAGCCTGCTCGGGGTTCGGGTCGGGGCCGCCGGCCGGGGTGCGGCCAGCGACGGTGTGCCAGCGGTCCCGGGCGATCGTGGCGAGCTGGGCGATTCCGACTGCCGGGTCGCGGTAAAGCCAGGTCTGGTAGTCGCGTTCCAGCCAGTACCGCAGAACCCAGACCTCGTCGGAGCCAGTGGGAGCCAGATACAGCCCGGGGCTGGGCGGTGAGGCGGTGGTGTGGTCGTTGCGCGGGTTCATGGTCGCGGGGAGTCCTTTCGCTGAAGGTCGTGGGCTGCGAAGGCGCGGCCGGCGTGGCGCGGGCACGAGACGTCCGGGCTGAGGCTGGCCGCGCGTGGCCGTAGCTACTGGTCGCGGTCGGTGTCGGCGGGGGTGACGCGGGCCAGCACGATGCCGGCGTCCTGTTCGATGACCCGCCCGCAGGCCAGGCACACGTTGGAGGTCAGGTCCCAGCCGCTGTCGGTATGCGGCTGGACCGGCCGGCCCTGCCGGTCGCAGGCGGAGAACCCGGCGCCGAGCGGGTCGTTGCCGCACGGGCAGCGCCAGAAGTCGTCGGCGGGCCGGGCGACGCTGTCGAGGTACGGCGCGGCCAGCGGCACCGGCGGGCGGTGGCACAGGTCGGCGTGCCGGCCGGCGACCTGCTCGGCGACGGCGACGGTGGGGCACTCGATGGCGGTGTGCAGGCAGCCGTAGCAGTGCCACT
>DATEJJ010000752.1:0-6801 GCA_035278125.1 Rugosimonospora sp. | reverse complement strand
CCCCCGCCAGGTACGAGCCGAACAGGGTGGCCGAGCGCGCGTCCGGGTCAGAACCGTCCGCGACCACCGCCGGCAGCCCCGATGCGAGCACGCGCACCGCCTCGGCCGCGTACAGCCCGGTGACCGGGGTGCGGGCGGGCGCCCAGAACGCCTCCACCGCGTGCGCGACCGCGTTCAGCCCGCTGGCCGCCGCGACCGGTGCGGGCAGCCCCGCGGTCAGCTCCGGGTCGTAGACCACGACCGCCGGCCGTACCCGCGGATCTGTCCCGGTCTGCTTGCGCCCGTCCGCGGTGATCCCCCACACCGCGGTCACCTCCGACCCGGCGTAGGTGGTGGGCACCGCGACGATGGGCAGCCCGGTGCGCAGGGCCACCGCCTTGGCGGTACCCGTCACCGAACCGCCGCCCACGCACAGCACCGCGTCGGCCGCCACCTCGACCGCCGCCCGCGCCGCGGCGTCGGCCACCTCGACCGGCACGTGCGGCCGCACCGCGGTGAACTCTCCCGCGAGCCGCCCGGCCAGGCCGTCGCGCACCGCGCCCGCCGCGGCGTCGTCCCGCCCGCTGTGCACGAAAAGGAGCCGGCGCCACCCGGCCTGACCGACCTCATCGGGTACGCGGTGCAGCGTGCCCGCGCCGAACACCACCCGGGTCGCTGGCGGGTCGAGCACGAACGGCGGCACGCTCACGGGGTACACCGTACTTCGTGGGGCGTTTCGAAATCCTTTTCGCCGCCGTCTGCCCTCCGACGTGGGCGCTTGCCCGGCAGTCCTTGACATGTACGAAGCTCGATCGCTAGAGTGCCGAAAACCTTTTCGGGGCCTCCTCGCACGCTCCGTCCAACCAGAGTGAGGTGCACGGTGCAACGCCGAACCCTGCGCAACACCCTCGCGGTCGCGCTGACCGCAGCCGCGGCGCTGGTCGCCACCGGCGGCGTACCGGCGCTCGCCGCCGGCGCCACCCTCACGGTGAACGTGTCCGCGCCGTTCCGCCCGGTCACCCACGTGGCCTCCGGCGGCCTGTACGCGCTGGCCGAGAACAGCCGCCCGGCCGACTCCACCCTCCTGCCCATCAGGATGAACACGCTGACCCAGCCGGCACCGGGCGTCGGCCAGAAGCCCAACGGGCAGCCGCCCGGCGGCGACTCGCTGCTGGTGGCGCCGCAGGCGGACCGGGTGGGCGCGGCCGAGTTCATCCGGATGCCCGACATCTACCCCGACTTCCCGTACAAGTGGGTCAGCTGGACCGACTGGCTGTCCAAAGTGGACACCATGGTGCAGGCCCGGCTCAACGCCACCTCGGTGAGCAACATCGCCGGCTGGGAGATCTGGAACGAGCCGGACTGGACCTGGGACACCGCCAACGCGGGCAGCTTCAACGACGGCTGGGTCCGCACCTACCGGGAGATCCGCTCCCGGGACACGGTGACCCCGATCGTCGGGCCCGGCACCTCCGGCTGGAACCCGTCCTTCATGCAGTCCTTCCTCAGCAACGCCAAGGCCAACAACGCCCTGCCCGACGTGGTCGTCTGGCACGAGCTGAACCACAGCTCCGCCAGCATCACCGCGGACGTGGCCGCCTACCGGGCGATGGAGTCGTCGCTGGGCATCACCGTCCGGCCCATCGCCATCAACGAGTACGCCTGGACCGACGAGGTGGACGTACCCGGGCGGGTCGCCAGCTACATCGCCAAGTTCGAGCGGGCCGGAGTCGCCTCCGCCGACCGCGCCTTCTGGTTCGAGTACGGCACGGTCAACGGGCTCGTCGTCAACAACACCCAGCCCACCGGCGCCTGGTGGCTGTACAAGTGGTACGGCGACATGGCCGGCAACATGGTGACCACCACTCCGGCGACGCAGACCGGGCTGGACGGTTTCGCGGCGTACGACCCCACCCGCCGGATCGTCACCATCGCGTTCGGCAACGAGGCGGGTACCAACACCGTACGGGTCAACGGGATCGGCGCGCTGGGCAGCAGCGTGCAGGTCACGCTGGAGTCCACGCCGAGCAGCGGCCGCACCACCTCCGTCCCCGCACCGACGGCCATCTCGACCGGTACGGTCGCGGTGAGCAACGGCTCGGTCAGCGTGTCGGTACCCAACATGGACGCGGCCCGCGCGTACCACCTCGTCATCCAGCCGACCAGCGGGGTGCCGAGCTACCAGCAGCGGTACGAGGCGGAGAACGCGTCGGTGTTCCGCGCCCAGCGGCTGAGCAGCTCCAGCGCCTCGGGCGGCGGGTACGTCGGCCGCATCGACAACTGCTGCGACCCGCGCAGCGACAGCTACGTCGACTTCGTCGTCAACGTACCCACCACCCGCGCCTACACGATGACGATCGGGTACGCCAACGGGACCGGTGCCACGGCGACACAGGGTCTCGCGTACGACGGCGGCGGCTGGAGTACGGTCAGCTACCCGCCCACCGCGGGCTGGGGGCAGTTCGGCTCGACCGTGAGCACGCCGGTGAACCTCCACAGTGGATACAACGTGATCCGCCTGGCCAAGGGCGCGCCGTCCTTCGCCGGTGGCACCGGATTCGCGGAACTGGACTACATCCAGCTGACCTGACGGGTTTCCCGCCGCACGTGCGCCGGCCCCGGTATTCCGGGCCGGCGCACTCCGTATCTACCGGCCAACTCGAATCATGACCGGTCAGCGGATCTCGAACCGGGTCAGCCCCTCCACCGGCTCGTCGTGTACGGCCACGTCCGCGACCCGGGCCCGGGAGGGGCCGCGCCGCGCCCAGGTCACCAGGCGCTCGACACCCGGGGCGTCGCCCTCGAACACCGCCTCGACCCGGCCGTCCGGCAGGTTGCGTACCCACCCCGCGACGCCCTGCTGCCCGGCCACCCGGCGGCAGGTGTCGCGGAAGAAGACGCCCTGCACCTCGCCGGAGACCAGAACCCTCCTGCGGATCACCCCGCCAGCCTACGGTGTGTGTCTCCGCGTGCGCTCCCGCAGTGACTGTGCTCGAATCAATGCCATGACGCGCGTGGATGGATTCCTGGGCACGCCGGCATGAGCACGGGCGCGGAGTTCGACTACATCGTCGTCGGGGCGGGGCCGGCCGGGTGCGTCCTCGCCGCCCGGCTCAGCGAGGATCCGGGTGTCCGGGTGCTGCTCGTGGAGGCCGGCGGGCCGGCGCGCGGGCTGAGCGTGTCGATGCCCGCCGCGCTGCCCTTCGCGTACCAGCGCACGGCCCTCCAGTGGGGGTACACCTCCGGGCCGGAGCCGCACCTGGACGGGCGCACGCTGGACGAGAAGGCGGGCAGGGCGATCGGCGGCTCGTCCGCGATCAACGCGATGCTCTACAACCGGGGCAACCCGATGGACTACGACAGCTGGGCGGAGCTGGGCCTGCCGGAGTGGAGCTACGCGCACTGCCTGCCGTACTTCCGGCGGATGGAGACCTTCGCGGGCGGGCCGGACGAGTGGCGGGGCGGCGACGGGCCGCTGCGGATCAGCCGGTGTCCGGCCGCGCACAAGCTGCACGACGCCTTCCTGCGCTCCGGCGAACAGGCCGGGTACGGGGTCACCGCGGACCACAACGGGTATCGGCAGGAGGGCATGCACGTCGCGCAGGCGTTCATCCACAATGGACTGCGCTGGAACGCCGCCCGCGCGTACCTGCGCCCGGCGCTGGCCCGGCCGAACCTGACCGTCCGCACCGGTACCCTCGTGGCACGGGTCCTCGTGGCGGGCGGGGTGGCGACCGGGATCGCCGTGGCGGACGGGCGCACGATCGGCTGCGCGCGCGAGGTGGTCCTCTGCGCCGGCGCGTACAACTCCCCCAAGCTGCTCCTGCTCTCCGGCATCGGCGACGCGGACGAGCTGCGCCGGCACGGCATCGACAGTGTGGCGCACGTTCCCGAGGTGGGCCGCAACCTGCAGAACCACCCCGGGATCGACGTGCAGTTCGCGACCCGGCCGGAGGACTCCCTGGCCGGCCGGCTCGGGTTGGTCGGCCGGGCCACGCTCGGCGCGCGCTGGCTGCTGACCCGGACCGGCCCGGGTGCGAGCAACTACTTCGAGAGCGGCGCCTTCCTGCGTAGCCGCGCCGACGCCGGGTACCCCAACCTGCAGTACGAGTTCCTGCCGCTGACCCGGCTGGTCCGCGACGGGCGGCTGGTGCCGGTACCCGGATTCCAGTTCTGGCTGGACGTGTGCCGGCCCGGCAGCCGCGGCGCGGTCGGCCTGCGCTCCGCGGACCCGGCCGAGCCACCGTCCATTGTGTTCAACCACCTGGCCGCGCCGCAGGATGTGCGCGACCTCATCGACGGTGTCCGGCTGGCCCGCGATCTGGTGAGCCGGCCCGCGTGGCACGGGTACCGGCGCGAGGAGCTGGCTCCCGGTTCAGCCGTGGCCAGCGACGCGGAGCTGGAGGCGTACCTGCGCGCGCGGACCACCTCGTCGTACCACGCCTCCGGTACCTGCCGGATGGGCGCGGACGGCGGCGCGGTGGTGGACGCCGAGGGCCGGGTGACTGCGGTGTGCGGCCTGCGGGTGGTCGACGCGTCTATATTGCCCCGCATTGTGGCCGGCAACCTCAACGCGCCGGTCCTCATGCTGGCCGAGAAGCTTGCCGACCGGATCCGGGGCCGGCCGCCGCTGCCGCCCTCGACCGCGCCGTACCACCGCGACTCCCCCCGCCGCGCGTAGCGCCCGGAAGAAGGTGCGTACGTCCGCCGTCAGCAGCGAACACCGCGACCCCGGTCGGCGTGCTGGACTTCGCCGGCCAGTAGAGCATCACGTCGGTGAGGATCCGGTCGCGGCTGATCGCGTCCTCCGGCCGTGGCCCGCCGTGCGTCCCACTCCTGGAACCGCTCCACGATCCAGGCCAGCCGCCCGGGGGGTGAGTCGGTCAGCGCCGGGTCCAGGTCGCCGAACGGGGCGAATCCCCGCGACGCCGCCACATACGTTTCACAGAGCGTCGCCTCCGCGCCGTACCGGTACCAGGCGCGCATCCCCATGCACGCGCCGAGGGTGTCGACTTCGAGATACTCGATCCGCCAGAGCTGATCCAGCACCTCCGCGCGCTCGCCCGCCGGCTCACCCGCGCCGGCGAGCCACCCGCCATATCTTGACATCCACCGATGCCGATGCCACAATCGACCAACTTCGATTGAAACGTTTTAGGTATCTGGAGTGCGCGATGCGACTGACCCGAGCCCTGCTGATTTCGGCCGTCACGGTGGCACCCATCGCGCTCGTCGCCAGCGCGGCAACCACGGGCAACGCGGCGACCGCGAACGTCTACTTCGTCGCCCCCGGCGGCAGTGACAGCGCCGCCGGTACGCAGGCCGCCCCCTGGGCGTCGATCGCCCACGCCCAGTCCGTCGCGGCGGCGGGCGACACGGTGTATTTCCGCGGCGGCACGTATACCTACACCCACGGAACCGTCGCGTGCGCGAGCGAGACGGACCGCGTCGACGCGATCACCCTGAGCAAGAGCGGCAGCTCCGGCAGCCCGATCCACTACTGGGCCTACCCGGGCGAGAAGCCGGTCTTCGACTTCTCGCACATGACCGACGACTGCCGCATCAAAGGCTTCGACGTCACCGGCAGCTGGATCCACCTCAAGGGGCTGGAAGTCACCGGCGTGCCGCAGAACAACAGCCTCAACCACGAGTCCTGGGGCGTCTGGGTCTCCGGCAGCGACAACACCTTCGAACAGCTCAACGTCCACAACATCATGGGCGCCGGACTGTTCATCCAGGACGGTGGCGGCAACCTCGTGCTCAACACCGACTCGCACGACAACTACGACCTGCACAGCAGCAACGGTGCCGGCGAGAACGGTGACGGTTTCGGCGCGCACATCTCGGCCAACCACCCCGGTAACGTGTTCCGGGGCTGCCGCGCGTGGTACAACGCGGATGACGGTTTCGACCTCATCAACGCGTTCTCCCCGGTCACCATCGAGAACTCGTGGGCGTGGCGCAACGGGTACGTGCCGGAGACGAGCACGGCGGCGGGCAACGGAAACGGCTTCAAGGCGGGCGGTTACGGCGGTGTCTACGTCGCCAACGGCGTGAAGCACACCGTCCGGCTGTCGGTGGCGTTCGCCAACCGGGCGGCCGGGTTCTACGCGAACCACCACACGGTGGCCGACGACTTCTTCAACAACACCAGCTACGGAAACCACCCCGACTACAACATGCTGGGTATCTCCCCGAGCGGTGGCGCCATCGGCCTGGGTACGCTGCGCAACAACATCGCCTACACCGGTACGCTGCTGAGCAACACGACCGGTACGGACGCGGCGTTCAACTCGTGGAACCTGAGCGTGACGATGTCGGACGCACAGTTCCGGAGCGTGTCGACGTCCGGCTGGGACGCCGCCCGCCAGGCCGACGGGAGCCTGCCGGTGCTCCCCAACCTCCGCCTCGCGGCGAACAGCTCACTGATCGACAAGGGTGTCGACGTCGGCCTGCCGTTCCACGGATCCGCACCGGACCTCGGGGCCTTCGAGACACCGTGACCGGGTTAGGCGGCGGCCAGATCCGGTGCCGGGGTGCTGCGCAGCCCGTACCCACCGATCTGCACCACCGCGGCATCGGCGCCGGCGTCGAGCACGGCCCGCAGGACCAGCTCGCACGCCAGCGCCCTGGCTGCCGCGTCGACGTCCAGCGCCGCGTCGTCCAGCCGGCCGATCATGCCGTGCCGCGCGTCCACCAGCAGCCGGCGCCGCCGGTTGCCCCGGTTGACCCGCTCGGCCAGCAGCACGGTATCGGTGGACACCGCCACCATCACCCCGGGATGCGCGGCCAGCCGGGCCAGCTCGCCGCGCCGGCCGGGCC
>DATEJJ010000751.1:0-16978 GCA_035278125.1 Rugosimonospora sp. | reverse complement strand
CTTGAGTACCGAGGGCAGGAACATCATCACCGGATCGCCGGCCGACTGGCCCTGCGCGTCCTTGAGCTGGATCGTCACGGAACCGACCAGCAGCACGGTCTGCCCTGCGTTGCGTACGTTGATCATGACGTGCCGATCCGCACCGACGCGGCACTGGAAGACGCCGTTGCTCACCACCGGTTGCGGCAGGAACAGATTGGCGAAGCCGATGGCGGCCCAGCCGAGGCCGAGCATGCCGACGATGCCGAACGCGACCGCGCCCGCCCGGGCTCCGCCCCGGTCCGGCCTGCCGGCCAGGCGGGATACGACGAGGAAGAGTGCACCGACCGCGGCACCCAGGACGAGGGCCGTGCCGGCGTCGTGATGACTCATCGTCGCTGAGCAGCCACTCAGTAGCAGGAGACACCCGGCCGCGACACCGGCGGCGGCTGTGGCACGCATGCAAGAACCTCCACGATGAGGACCAGGGGGCGTGGCCCTCAAGCTCAACGGTACCGGGCGATCCGGAACAGGGTCTTTGGTCCCTTGCCCTTCCCCGAGGGACTGGAGGGCCTTTCCGGGCAGGGCCAAAGTCCCTGTTTAACGCTCCGCTCATGGGTGATTCTGAGGGCGTGTTACCCCGACCGACCAACTGGAGACCAGCATGAGCACAGCGCACCCCAGGCCCACCGGGACACGGCGGGCGCTGATGCTCGCCCTGGCGACCGTCGGCTTCGCGGTGAACTTCTGGGCCTGGGCGCTGCTCAGCCCGCTCGCGCCGAAGTTCAAGGAGGTGCTGCACCTCAGCTCGTTCCAGCAGGCGCTGCTGGTGGCGGTACCCGTCGTGGTCGGGTCGCTGGGGCGTATCCCGGTCGGCGCGCTGACCGACCGCTTCGGCGGGCGGGTCATGTTCCCGCTGGTCTCGCTGACCACGGTCGTACCGGTGCTCTACCTCGGCCTGTCCGGTCACGCCTCTCTCGCCGGCCTGCTGCTCGGCGGGTTCTTCCTCGGTATCGGCGGCACCGCGTTCGCGGTCGGCGTGCCGTTCGTCAACAACTGGTTCCCACCCGCCCGGCGCGGCCTGGCCATCGGCGTGTTCGGCGCGGGCATGGGCGGTACCGCGATCAGCGCGCTGACCACGGTCAGGCTGGTGAAGGCACACGGCACCACCGCCCCGTTCGTGGTCACCGCGATCGTGCTCGTGCTGTACGCGGCGGTGTCCGCGCTGCTGCTGCGCGACGCCCCCGACCGCGTGGTACCCACCGAGGCCCTCGCCACCCGGCTGGCGGCCACGCTGCGGCTGCGCATCACCTGGCAGGCCGCCCTGCTGTACGCGGTCGCGTTCGGTGGCTACGTCGCGTTCTCCGTGTACCTGCCCGCATACCTGAAGACCGCGTACGGGCTGACCCAGGCCGACGCGGCCAACCGGATGGCCGGCTTCGTGCTCCTCGCCGTCGTGATGCGCCCGGTCGGTGGCTGGCTGTCCGACCGCACCGCACCCACCCGGGTGCTGGCCGCGGCGCTGGGCGTGGTGGCTCTCGGCGCCGCAGTCCAGGCGTTCACGCCGGGCCTCGCCCCACTGGGCACGATCGCGTTCCTGTCCATGGCCGCCGCCCTCGGCGCGGGCAGCGGCGCCACGTTCGCCCTCGTCGCCCTGCTCGCTCCGGCGAACAAGGTGGGCTCGGTGACCGGCATCGTGGGCGCCGCGGGTGGGCTCGGCGGCTTCGTACCCCCGCTGGTGATGGGCGCCATCTACGGCCAGTACCACTCCTACGCCCTGGGCCTGGCCGCCCTCGCCGTCGTCGCGCTGGGCGCGCTGGTGTTCACCGTCACCGCCGTCGCCGGCAGCCGGAACACGCCCAGCGGCAGGGCCCCGCGCCCGCTGCGGGGCAAGGGGCGCGCCGCACATGTGTGAGTACTGCGGCTGCCTGGCCCTGGTGGCGTGATGGAAATCCTCGACCTGCTGCGCGAGCCCATCCTCAAGGAGCAGGATGGGGTGTTCCCCGCCGCATCGACCGAGACTAGGGTGAAGATCGAGAAGTGGAACTAGGTAACCGGCCGCAGCGGGCGACCGCCGGCCTCGACGACGCACTGACCGACGCCCTGGTGGGTACCCGCCGGTACTTCACCCGCGGCGAGGTATCGCCCGACCACCGGGCGCTGTACCAGGTGGGTGGGCGGCAGGCCGACGCGTTCTACCGGGACCGGTGGTCGCACGACAAGGTGGTGCGCTCCACCCACGGCGTCAACTGCACCGGTTCGTGCTCCTGGAAGGTGTACGTCAAGGACGGCATCATCACCTGGGAGGCGCAGCAGACCGACTACCCTTCCGTCGGGCCGGACCGGCCGGAGTACGAGCCGCGGGGCTGCCCGCGGGGCGCCGCCTTCTCCTGGTACACGTACTCGCCGACCCGGGTGCGCTACCCGTACGTGCGCGGCGTGCTGCTGCAACTGTTCCGGGAGGCCAAGGCGGCGCACGGCGGTGACCCGGTGGCCGCCTGGGCGTCCATTGTGGAGGATCCGGAGCGGGCGCGGCGGTACAAGTCGGTGCGGGGCAAGGGCGGGCTGGTCCGGGCCACCTGGGACGAGGCGGTGGAGCTGGTCGCCGCCGCGCACGTGCACACCATCAAGGCGTACGGGCCCGACCGGCTGGCCGGCTTCTCCCCCATCCCGGCCATGTCGATGGTCTCGCACGCCGCGGGTGCCCGGTTCTACAACCTCATCGGCGGCGCGATGCTGTCCTTCTACGACTGGTACGCCGACCTGCCCGTCGCCTCCCCGCAGGTGTTCGGCGACCAGACCGACGTACCCGAGTCCGGGGACTGGTGGGACGCCGGCTACCTCATCATGTGGGGCTCCAACCTGCCCGTCACCCGCACCCCGGACGCGCACTGGATGGCCGAGGCGCGTTACCGCGGCCAGAAGGTCATCGCGGTGTCCCCGGACTACGCCGACAACGTGAAGTTCGCCGACGAATGGCTACCCGCCCAGCCCGGTACCGACGGCGCGCTCGCGATGGCCATGGGCCACGTGATCCTGCGCGAGTTCTTCGTGCGACGTCAGGTCGAATACTTCACGGAATACGTCACCCGGTACACCGACCTGCCGTTCCTCGTCGCGCTCGACGAAGCCGGGGAAGGCGGGTACCGGCCCGGCAAGATGCTCACCGCCGCCGACCTCGACTCCACTGTGGACAACGCGGCGTTCAAGACGGTGCTGCTCGACGGGGACGGCGCGCCGGTGGTACCGAACGGGTCGCTCGGGTTCCGGTACGGCGAGTCGGGTGCGGGCCGGTGGAACCTCGACCTCGGTGAGGTACGGCCGCTGCTGTCCGCTGCCGGCGGCGAGCTCGCGCCGGTCGAGGTGCTGCTGCCGCGCTTCGACACCCCGTCCGGCGCGGCGTCGGAGATGCGCCGGGGCGTACCGGTGCGCCGGGTCGGCGGGCACCTGGTCACCACGGTGTACGACCTGATGCTCGCGCAGTACGGGGTGGCCCGCGACGGGTTGCCCGGCGTATGGCCGTCGGGCTACGACGACGCGGGCCAGCCGTACACCCCGGCGTGGCAGGAGAGCATCACCGGGGTACCCGGCCCGGCGGCGGCACGCATCGCGCGGGAGTTCGCCGCTAACGCCGAAGCCTCGCGGGGCCGCTCGATGATCATCATGGGGGCGGGTACCAACCACTGGTTCCACTCCGACACCATCTACCGGTCCTTCCTCGCGCTGACCACGCTGACCGGGTGCCAGGGCGTCAACGGCGGCGGCTGGGCGCACTACGTCGGGCAGGAGAAGGTGCGGCCCATCACCGGGTACTCGGTGCTGGGTACCGCGGCGGACTGGTGCCGGCCGGGCCGCCAGATGATCCAGACCGCGTACTGGTACCTGCACACCGACCAGTACCGCTACGACCCGTTCTCCGCCGCCACCCTCGCCACCGGCCAAGGGGGCGGGACCTTCGCCGGGCGGGCCACCGCCGACCTGATCGCCGCCTCGGCGCGGATGGGCTGGATGCCCTCGTACCCGACGTTCAACCGCAACCCGCTGGACCTCGCCGACGACGCCCTGTCGGCCGGCCAGCCGGCCGGCGAGTACATTGTGGACGAACTGAAGGCCGGCCGGCTGCGGTTCGCCTGCGAGGACCCGGACTCGCCGGAGAACTTCCCCCGGGTACTCACCGTGTGGCGGGCCAACCTGCTCGGCTCCTCGGCCAAGGGCAACGAGTACTTCCTGCGCCACCTGCTCGGCACCGACCACGCCGTACGGGCGAGCGAGGCGCCACCCGAGGCCCGGCCGCGGGACGTGGTGTGGCACGAACAGGCGCCCACCGGGAAGCTGGACCTGTTGCTGTCGCTGGACTTCCGGATGACGTCCACCACCATCTACTCCGACGTGGTGCTGCCCGCCGCGACCTGGTACGAGAAGCACGACCTCAACACCACCGACATGCACCCGTTCGTGCACTCGTTCAATCCGGCCATCAACCCGCCGTGGCAGACCCGTACCGACTGGGATGCGTTCGGCGCCATCGCGCGGGCGTTCAGCGCACTCGCCGCGACGCACCTGGGCACGCGCACCGACGTGGTCGCCGCGCCGCTGCTGCACGACACCCCGGACGAACTGGCCAACCCGCACGGCCGGGTGCGGGACTGGAAGGCCGGCGACTGCGACCCGGTGCCCGGCCGCACCATGCCGAAACTGCTCGCCGTCGAGCGGGACTACGCGGCGGTCGCGGACAAGATGGCCGCGCTCGGGCCGCTGCTGGACACGCTGGGCGCGACCACCAAGGGCGTCACCTTCCAGGTGGGCCGCGAGGTCGAATACCTGAAGCACAAGAACGGCGTGGTACGCGGCGGCGCGGCCGACGGCCGGCCGTCGATCGCGCGGGACGTGCAGGCGTGCGAGGCGATTCTCGCGCTGTCCGGCACCACCAACGGGCACCTGGCCACGCAGGGCTTCCACACCCTGGAAGCGCGTACCGGGGTGAAACTGGCCGACCTGGCCGCCGAGCACGAGGGCAGGCAGATCACCTTCGCCGACACCCAGTCCCGCCCCACCCCGGTCATCACCTCGCCCGAGTGGTCCGGCTCCGAGTCGGGCGGCCGGCGGTACTCGCCGTTCGTCATCAACGTGGAACGGCTCAAACCCTGGCACACGCTGACCGGGCGGCAGAGCTTCTACCTCGACCACGACTGGATCGCCGAACTCGGCGAGTGGCTGCCCACCTACCGGCCGCCGCTGAACATGCACGCCCTGTTCGGCGAACCCCGGGTCGGCGAGCACGGCGAACTGGGCATCGCGGTGCGGTACCTGACCCCGCACAACAAGTGGTCCATCCACTCCGAGTACCAGGACAACCTGTTCATGCTCTCGCTGTCCCGCGGCGGGCAGACCATCTGGATGTCCACACCGGACGCTCGCAAGATCGGGGTACGGGACAACGACTGGGTCGAAGCGGTCAACCGCAACGGTGTCGTGGTCGCCCGCGCGGTCGTCTCGCACCGCATGCCGGAGGGCACTGTCTACATGCACCACGCCCAGGACCGGCTCATCGACGTCCCCCGCACGGAGACCAACGGGCGGCGCGGCGGTATCCACAACTCGCTGACCCGGCTGCTCATCAAGCCGTCCCACCTGATCGGCGGGTACGCGCAGCTGTCCTTCGCGTTCAACTACCTCGGCCCCACGGGCAACCAGCGCGACGAGGTCACCGTCATCCGCCGGCGCGGCCAGGAGGTGGAGTACTGATGCGGGTCATGGCACAGCTGGCGATGGTGATGAACCTCGACAAGTGCATCGGCTGCCACACCTGCTCGGTCACCTGCAAGCAGGCGTGGACCAACCGCACCGGCGTCGAGTACGTCTGGTTCAACAACGTGGAGACCCGGCCGGGGCAGGGTTACCCGCGCCGGTACGAGGACCAGGAGACCTGGAAGGGCGGCTGGACGCTCAACCGGCGGGGCCGCCTCGCGCTGAAGGGCGGCGGCCGGCTGCGCAAGCTGCTGACCATCTTCGCCAACCCCAAGCTACCGTCCATTCAGGACTACTACGAACCCTGGACCTACGACTACGAGACGCTGACCAACGCGCCGCTGCAGGAGCACACCCCGGTCGCGCGGCCCAGGTCGTTGATTTCCGGGCAGGACATGAAGATCTCCTGGTCCGCGAACTGGGACGACGACCTCGGCGGCGCCCCCGACCACGGCCACCGGGACGTGCTGCTCAAAACCATCGCGGACAAGGTACGGTTCGAGTTCGAGCAGACGTTCATGTTCTACCTGCCGCGCATCTGCGAGCACTGCCTCAACCCGTCCTGCGCCGCGTCCTGCCCGTCCGGCGCCATCTACAAGCGGACCGAGGACGGGATCGTGCTCGTGGACCAGGACCGGTGCCGCGGGTGGCGGATGTGCGTCTCCGGGTGCCCGTACAAGAAGGTGTACTTCAACCACCGCACCGGCAAGGCGGAGAAGTGTACGTTCTGCTTCCCCCGCGTCGAGGTCGGCATCCCGACCGTCTGCTCGGAGACCTGCGTCGGGCGGCTGCGGTACATCGGCCTCATGCTCTACGACGCCGACGCGGTACTCGCCGCCGCGTCCACAAGGGACGAACGCGGCCTGTACGAGGCGCAGCGGCAGGTGTTCCTCGACCCCCACGACCCGGACGTCACCGCCGCGGCGGAGCGGGCGGGCATACCGCGGGACTGGATCGACGCCGCGCAACGCTCCCCGGTGTACGCGCTCATCAACACCTACCGCGTGGCGCTGCCGCTGCACCCGGAGTACCGCACCATGCCCATGGTCTGGTACATCCCGCCGCTGTCCCCGGTGGTGGACGTGGTCCGGGACACGGGGTACGACGCCGAGGACCGGGGCAACCTGTTCGCCGCCATCGAAGCGCTGCGCATCCCCGTGGACTACCTCGCCCAACTGTTCACCGCCGGGGACCCCGCCCCCGTGGACGCGGTCCTGCGCCGGCTGGCCGCGATGCGCTCGTACCTGCGCGACATCAACCTCGGCCGCGACCCCGACGACGCCATCCCCGCCGCCGTGGGCATGACCGGCGAACAGGTCTACGACATGTACCGCCTCCTCGCCCTCGCCAAGTACGACGAGCGGTACGTCATCCCACCCGCCCACGCGGAACAGGCGCACAGCCTGGAGGAGCTGGCGACCGAGTGCGCGCTCGACTACGACGGCGGCCCGGGGATGGGCGGCTCCGGCCCGTTCGGCGAGTCCTCCGGCGGCCCGGTCCCCATCGCCGTGGAGAACTTCCACATGCTCCGCGAACGGCAGACGTCCGGCGCCATCGTCGACCCCGCCGACAAGCACCGCAGGGTCAACCTGCTCAACTGGGACGGCAAGGGCCGCCCCGAGGGCCTGTTCCCACCCCGCCACGACAGCACCGGAGAGCCGAAGTGACCAGCGCGGCATGGCAGGCACAGTCGCTGCTGCTCGGGTACCCCGATGAGATCCTGATCGGCCGCGCGGGGCTGCTCCGCGCGGTGGCGGACGCGCTCGACGAGCCCGTCGGCGCGCCGCTGCGCGACTTCCTCGACCACCTCCAGCGCACGCCTGCCACCGACCTCGCGGCGGACTACGTGGCCACCTTCGACCACCGCAGGCGCTGCTGCCTGTACCTGACCTACTACGCGCACGGCGACACCCGCAACCGCGGCATGGCCCTGCTCGCGCTGAAGCAGACCTACGCCGCGACCGGGCTGCGACTGTCCAATGAGGAGCTGCCCGACCACCTCGCCGTCGTGCTCGAATACGCCGCCACCGAGCCCCAGGACGGCGCCCGGCTGCTCACCGCGCACCGGGCCGGACTGGAGCTGCTGCGCCTCGCGTTGCACGACAACCACTCCCCCTGGGCCCGCGTGCTCGACTCGGTCTCCGCCACGCTGCCGGCCCTCGCCGGGGACCAGCGACTGGCCGCCGCCCGGCTCGCCGCGCAGGGCCCGCCCGCGGAGTACGTAGGAGTGGAGGTAGGCCGGTGAACACCGTCCTGTGGGTCGCCGTCCCGTACACCGCCATCACGGTCTTCGTCGTCGGGCACTACTGGCGCTACCGCTACGACAAGTTCGGCTGGACCACCCGCTCCTCCCAGCTCTACGAGCGGCGCCTGCTGCGCTGGGGCAGCCCGATGTTCCACCTCGGTATCCTGTTCGTCGCGCTCGGGCACATCGGCGGGCTGCTCATCCCGGAGTCCTGGACGGCCGCGGCCGGCGTCAGCGAAGCCGCGTACCACGCCGTGGCGGTCGGCCTCGGTACCGTCGCCGGGTTCTGCACCCTCGCCGGCGCCGCCATCCTCATCTACCGCCGCCGCACCGTCGGCCCGGTCTTCTCCGCCACCACCCGCAACGACAAGGTCATGTACGTGCTGCTCGTCGGCACCATCCTGCTCGGCCTCGGTACCACCGTGCTGGGCAACCTGACCGGGCACCCGCACGACTACCGGCAGACCGTGGCCCCGTGGTTCCGGTCCATCTTCTACCTCCACCCGCACACCGAGCTGATCGTGCGCGCCCCGATCGGTTTCCGGCTGCACGTCCTCGCCGCGTGGGCGCTGTTCGCGTTCTGGCCCTTCAGCCGGCTCGTACACGTCTTCTCGGCACCGCTGGGCTACCTCACCCGCCCGTACATCGTCTACCGCAGCCGCGACCCGCAGCTGGGTGCCCGGGCCACCCGCCCCGGCTGGGAGCGGGTCCGGTAACTCGCTCGTGCCGCGGCGCCGGCCGTGGTTGACTGGGGCCCGGACGTCCGCCGACCACCCAGGAGACGACATGCGAGCAATCACCACCTTCATCGGACCGGGAACTTTGCTCTCGTCGAGGGGTGTGGCGGTTGCCGCGGCGGACACTGAATTTGGGGATCCTGGCGCATGTCGACGCCGGTAAGACAACACTGACCGAACGGCTGCTGTACGCGGCCGGGGTCATCGACACGATCGGCAGCGTCGACGCGGGTACGACGCAGACCGACACGCTGGCGCTGGAGCGCGAGCGCGGTATCACCATCCGGTCCGCGGTCGTGTCGTTCGACATCGCCGGGGTCACCGTCAACCTGATTGACACGCCCGGGCATCCGGACTTCATCGCCGAGGTCGAGCGGGTGCTGAGCCTGCTCGACGGCGCGGTCCTGGTGATCTCGGCGGTGGAGGGCGTACAGCCGCAGACGCGCGTACTCATGCGCGCCCTGGGCCGGATGCAGGTGCCGACCCTGCTGTTCGTCAACAAGATCGATCGGGGCGGTGCCGACCCCGGCCGGGTACTGGCGGCGGTCGCGCGGCGGCTGACACCCGCCATCGTGCCGATGGGTACGGTCGAGGGCGCCGGTACCCGGGGCGCGCGGTCCGTCCCGTACGACCCCGGCGACGCGGCGTCGCGCGGGGCGCTGTTCGAGGTGCTCGCCGAGCGGGACGACGCGCTGCTGGCCGCGTACGTCGAGAACGAGCAGGCGGTACCGGCGCGGCTGCTGCGGGAGGGGCTGGCCGCGCAGAGCCGGCGGGCGCTGGTACACCCGGTCTTCTTCGGCTCCGCTGTCACGGGCGAGGGCGTCGACGCGCTGCGTACCGGCCTGGTCGAACTGCTGCCCACCGAGGCCGGCGATCCGGACGCCGCCCTGTCGGGTCGGGTTTTCAAGATCGACCGAGGCCGGGCCGGCGAGAAGATCGCGTACGTCCGGGTGTTCGCCGGCACGGTACGCGCCCGGCAGCGCCTGCGCGTGCAGACCGGGGCGGGCGGGCAGGCCGAGGCGAAGGCCACCGGCATCAGCGTGTCGGACGCCGGCGCCTGGGTGCGGCGCCCCCAACTCGTCGCGGGCGAGATCGGCCGGCTCTGGGGTCTGGCCGGGGTCCGGATCGGCGACACCCTCGGCGAGCCGCCCAAGACCGCGGCCGAGCACCGGTTCGCGCCGCCCACCCTGCAGACCGTGGTCGCCGCGGTCCGGCCGGACGACGACCGGGCGCTGCGTACCGCGCTGGCCCGCCTCGCTGAGCAGGACCCGCTGATCGACGTCCGCGTCGACGACACCGGCCGGGAGATCACCGTTTCCCTGTACGGCGAGGTCCAGCAGGAGGTCATCCAGGCCACGCTGGCCGACGAGTTCGGCATCGACGTCACCTTCGAGGCGACGACGACCATCTGCGTGGAGCGTCCCGTCCGCACCGGGGAGGCGGTCGAGTTCCTCAACACCGACGCCAACCCGTTCCAGGCCACCATCGGCCTGCGCATCGAGCCCGCACCCGCCGGTTCCGGGTTCCGGTTCCGGATGCGGGTGGAGCCGTACGCGATGCCGCTGTACGTCTACAAGAACGCGGAGAACTTCGGCGGCTGCATGGCCGGCTACGCCCGCCGGACGCTGCGCGAGGGCCGGTACGGCTGGCAGGTCACCGACTGCGTGGTCACCATGACCGCGTGCGCCTACAGCGTGGCCGACGGGCCGCCGTCGAGGCGGGGACCGGTGAGTTCCCCGGCGGACTTCCGCCACCTGACCCCGATCGTCCTCATGCGGGCGCTGGACGGGGCGGGCACCGTGGTCTGCGAGCCGGTGCTCCGGGTCAGCCTCGAAGCACCGGTCGGGGCGATCACCGCCGTACTCGCCGCCCTGGGCCGACTCGGCGCGGCCGTGAAGAACCAGTCGGTACGCGGTGACCTGACGACGATCGTGGCCGTGGTGCCGGCGGCGCGGGTACCGGACCTGCGGCGGCAGTTGCCGGGGCTGACCGCCGGGGAGGGAGTGCTGGAGTCCACACTCGACGGTTACCGGCCGGTACCCGGCGAGCCGCCGGCCCGGGCGCGGACGACCGTCGACCCGCGCCGCCGCGAGGACTACCTGAACTCGCTGACCCGGCAGGGCCGCCGCGGCTGAACGTGTCGTCGGTCGGGTCCAGGCTGGTCAGGTGGCCGCGTGGAACTCCGGGATCAGCTCGCCGACCAGGCGGATGCTCTTCATCACCGCCTCGTGCGGCAGCCGGCCCACCTGGTGGAAGCACATCAGCCGGTCGATGCCGAGATCGGCGTAGACGCGCAGCTTCTCGCGGCAGGTCTTCGGGCTGCCGACGATGAGCGAGTCCTGGTCGCGGAGCGCGTCGAACACGTCGTCGTCGGTGACGTGCTCGCCCTCCAGGATCCGCCCGATGCAGATCTGCGCCTCGTTCGGTGGTATCGCGGCCGCGATCTCCGCCCGCAGGAAGTCGCCGGTCAGCCCGCCACCGTCGGGCGCGTCGAGCATGGCCTGCTGCCGGGCGGCGGTCTCCAGGAAGCTCTGCTTGGCCTCGAAGAAGGTCAGCGCCTGCACGGTGTACCAGGCCGCCGCGGCGGCGGCGCCGTTGCGGACCGCTTCGGCGTCGGTATCCGCGCAGTGCACGAACGTGAAGTACGCGACGCGGTTGTTGACGTACGCGCCGACCGGCCGGTCGCACCGCTGCGCGGCGGCACGGTACAACTCGACCATCGCCCGTACCCGCGGCAGCGGCTCCCACAGCGTGGTGCCGAGCACCCCGACCCCGCGCCGGCCCGCCTCCTCGAACGACGCGGGGCTGCTCGCCGCCTGCCACAGTGGCGGATGCGGCTGCTGGTAAGGCTTCGGCCCGACCGACACGTCGGCGATGTCGTAGTACTCGCTCGTGTACGAGAACCGCTCCTCCGTCCACATGCGAGGGATCATCTCGAACGCCTGCTGCGTCTGCGCCCGGGCCTCGGCCGGATCGAGGTTGAACAGCCGCCACTCCGGTATCGTCGAGCGGGTCAGGCCGAACTCCAGCCGGCCCTCGCTGAGGTGGTCGAGCATCGCGGCCCGCTCCGCGGCCCGGATCGGATGGTTGAACCGTCCCGGCGCGAGTACGGCCGAGTGCCCGAGCCGGATTCTCCCGGTGTGCTGGGCGATGGCCGTCAGCAGCAGCTCGGGCGCCGAGGAGAGGCTGAACTCCTGCGCGCCGTGGTGCTCGACCTGCCACCAGCACCCGTACCCCATCCGGTCGGCCAGCTTGGCCTGCTCCAGCGCATCCATGATGCGGCGGTGCTCGTGCCCGGCCGGCCAGGGTCTCGGGTTCTGGACCTCGCTGAAGATATCGATCAACATGGGCGGCACTCCCCTCTCCCCGCGCCGAGCCTATCCCCCGGACGGGTACCGCTTTCCACGGAATTTCGCCGCTTCAACATCAGATCCTGGGGAACCGCCTAACGTGATCGGCGCGGGTGGTTTCTCGGTTTGGGGGATGGATGCGTCGCGCGTTCTTTCGGTACAGTCTCGCGGCCCTGGCGGCGGCCGCCCTCGCCGGCGCGCCGGCCGTGGCCCGCATCGCCGGGGCGGCATCGACGGCCAACGGCATGACCAGCCTGGTATCCGCGGCCAGAGTGGCGCCCGACGCCTGGTCCGACTGGGAGCCGATGGGCGGGTCGCCGACGTCCGCGCCGGCCGTCGCGGCGTGGTCGAGCGGGCGCCTCGATCTGTTCGTCCGCGGCCTCGACAACGCCCTGTGGCACCAGTCGTACTGGGCCGGTAGCTGGTCGGCCTGGGAGAGCCTCGGTGGCGTACTCATGTCCGCACCCGCCGTGGCGTCGCCGGCGCCCGGGGTGCTGGACATCTTCGCGCAGGGTACGGACAACGCGCTGTGGCACCGGTGGTACTCGACGCGCGGCTGGTCGCCGTGGGTAGCGCTGGGCGGCGTACTGACCTCCGCGCCGGCCGTGGCGGCGGGGGCGAACGGGCGGCTCGACGTGTTCGCCCGCGGCGTCGAGAACGCGCTGTGGCACCGGTGGTACAACGGCCACCGCTGGTCCACCTGGGAGCGCCTCGGTGGCCTGCTCATGTCCGCGCCGGCGGTGGCCTCCTGGGCGCCGGGGCGGCTGGACGTGTTCACCCAGGGCCCGGACAACGCGCTGTGGCACCGGTGGTACGAGGGTGGCTGGTCCGCCTGGGAGAACCTGGGCGGCGTGCTCACCTCCGGACCCGGCGTGGCGTCCTCGGAGAGCGGGCGGCTGGACGTGTTCGTCCGGGGTACCGACAACGGGATGTGGCACAAGTCGTACTCGGGCGGCTGGTCCGAGTGGGAAGGCATGGGCGGCACGCTGATGTCCGAGCCCGCGGTCGCCTCCTGGGCACCGGGGCGGCTGGACGTGTTCGTGCAGGGCACCAACGAGCTGTACCGCAAGGTGTGGTCCTGATCCGTGGCCACGCGGGTGGTGGTGCTCGGCGCCGGGTTCGGTGGGCTTGAGCTGGCGACGCTGGTGTCGGAGCAGTGCGGCGCCAGCGTCGAGCTCACACTCGTCGACCGGGCCGAGGGATTCGTCTTCGGCTTCTCCAAACTGGACGTCATGTTCGGGCGCCTGCCGGCCGAGCGTGCGCTGCACCGCTATGCCGACCTGGTCAAGCCCGGGGTGCGGTTCGTCCGCACCGAAGTGACCGCGATCGATCCGATAACCCGCCGGGTCGATACCGGCGCGGGGTCGTTCGACGCGGACATTCTCGTGGTGGCGCTCGGCGCCGACCTGCACCCGGAGGCGACACCGGGGCTGCTGGACGGCGGGCACGAGTTCTATTCGGTATCCGGTGCGTTCGCGCTGCGCGAGGTCCTCGACCGCTTCCCGGGCGGCCGGGTCGTCGTCGGGGTCACCGCCACCCCGTTCAAATGCCCGCCGGCACCGAGCGAGACGGCGCTGCTCGTCGACGAGTTCCTGATCGCGCGGGGGCTGCGGGACGGCTCAGACGTCAGCCTGGTCATGCCGCTGGGCACGCCGATCCCGCCGTCGCCGCAGGCGTCGGCCGCGGTGCTGGCCGCCTTCGCGGAGCGGGGCATCCACTGGTACCCCGACCGGCTCGTGCACGGCCTCGACCCGGAGCGCCGCACGGCTCTGCTCAGCGACGGCGGCGAGCTGCCGTACGACCTTTTCCTCGGCGTACCGGTGCACCGGGTACCCGAGGTCGTCGCCGCGTCCGGGCTGGCGGTGGACGGTTGGATCCCGGTCGATCCGCTGACGCTGGCGACGCGGTTCCCCGGCGTCTACGCCGTCGGCGACGTGACCAGCGTGGGTACGCCCAAGGCCGGAGTGTTCGCCGAAGGGCAGGCGGCCGTGGCGGCGGCCCGGATCATCGCCACGATCCAGGGCGGTACCCCGGACGCGCGGTACGACGGGCGGGGCATCTGCTACCTGGAGTTCGGGCACCACCGGGTCGCGAAGGTCGACGTCACGTTCCTCGCGGGGCAGCGGCCGACCGGCGGCCTGGAAGGACCCTCGACCGGACTGGCCGCGGACAAGGCCGCGTTCGGCACTGACCGGGTACGCCGCTGGTTCGGTCGCGAGTGGACACCGGTCAGCGACCGACCTGGAACGACACCGTGATCCGGCGGCCGTCGTACGGGCTGTCGGTGTTGGCGGTCAGCACGGCGTTGTAGGAGCCGGGTCCGGGTACCACCGCCGCGTCGAACCGTACCGTCAGCGTGGTGGAGCGGCCGGGGGCGAGGTCCACGCTGGTGCGGTCCAGGGACAGCCAGGACACGGCGTCACCCGCGTCCGCGACGCTGATCGAGCCCTGCCCGGCGAGGTCGACGTGCAGCGGTGCGCGGCCGGTGTTGGTGAGCGGGAGCCGCCTGGTCACCACCTGACCCGGCCGGGCCACGGCCCCGATCCGGTCGGTCGGCACGGCGAGCCGGCCCGCCGGCAGCGCGAGATCCCGCCGGGTGACCGTGTCCGGTGCGGTGAACGCGATACCCGTACCCGCCTGGTACCGGGGCGCGGTCGCGGTGTATCCGTGCCGCCCCACCGGCGTGCTGAACAGCCAGTAGAACCCGCTCGCGCCGGCCGCCACGCTCACTGCGCCGTCACTGACCGTGGCACCACCCACCGGGCTCCCGGTGTTGCCGTCGCGCACGATGCCGCCCACGAGCCCACCGGGTACGGTGCCGCACTGTCCAATGCGGACATTGTCGATTTCGAGCAGCGTCAGGCCGGCGCCGGTGAAGTGGAACCGGACCTGGATCGCCGCCGACCGGGGCAGCACCACGCTGACGTGGCCGACGTAGTCCCGACCGCTGGCCGGCGACCAGACCGGCGTCCACGTCTGCCCGGCGTCGTCACTCACGTCGGCGCGGGCGACCGAGCCGCTGCCGGCACCCGCGAACGCCGTGTCGAACGCGAGCTGTCCCGCCTGGTCACCGAGGTCGACGACCGGGCTGACGAGGTCGGCGTCGATGGCCGTACCGCCGTTGTCGTACGGGTCGGCCGCCGCGTAGTTGCCGCTGCCACCGGTCACGTTGAGCTGCGGATCGTCGAACTGCCACGCGAGGCCGGTACTCCCGTGGTCGACGACGGACCAGCCCGGCTTGGCGGTACGCCCGCTCCAGTCCTCGAAGTCGGCGCTGGCCGGGTACGCGTACCCGGGTGCGGTGCAGCCGGTCGTGTCGACGCCGAGCGCGATGTCCCGGCGCTGGTCCGCGCTGCCGAGTGCGACGGCCAGGTCGGCGCTGCGGTAGCCGGGGTAGGTGGGCGCCACGTGCAGCGTGTAGCTCGCGTTCTGCGGCAGGTCGACCGCGTACCCGCCGGTGAACGGGTCGGTCGCGATCGCGCCGCCCGGGTACCCGCCGATGGTTATCGTCGCGGACAGCGGCCAGCCGTGGCCGGAGCCGTCGGTCACCCGGCCGGACACCCGCCGGGTCGGGACCCGCGCCAGCGCGAAGTCGGCGGTCACCGTCGCGCCGTCGGTGGCGGTCACGCCGGTGCGGCTCGCGGCGGCGTAGCCGAATGCGGACACCGTCACGGTGTACTGGCCCACGCCGATCGGGATCGTGTACGTGCCCTGCGCGTCGGTGGTGGCGTGGTAGACCCGGCCGGCGGTCGCGTCGGTCATCGCCAGCGCGGCTCCGGCGACCGGCCGGCGCCGGCCGCTGTCGGTGACCCGGCCCTGGAGTGTCCCGTGTGGACCGAACGCGAGCCCGCCGGCACCATCGGGCGTGCCGAGACCGGTCGGTCCGTCCCAGCCCGTGCCCGCCGTGCACAGCACGTTCCCGCACGGGCCGTTGCCGCCGGTCACCACGTCGAACAGGCCGTTGCCCTGGTTGAGGTACGGGTAGCTGACCGGGTAGGTGCCGGCCACGGGCGGGCCGGCGAGCGCGTACGCCGCGGCGATCAGCGGCGACGCGAGGCTGGTACCGCCGACCTGGTTCCAGCCGGGGTAGCCGAGCGTGTCGTACACCGCGAGACCGCTGCGCGGGTCGGCGTCGGCCGCGAGATCCGCCTCGGCGCGGCGCGGGCACGCGGTGGCCAGGCCCGCCTGGAACACCGGCTGCGGCTCGTACGGCGAGCAGCCCGAACCGCCGCCGGACCACGCCGACTCGGTCCAGCCGCGCGCCGTGGACGCGTCGCGCGTCAGCCGCGTGCCGCCCACGGCGACCACGTTCGGGTTGGCTGCCGGCCAGATCTCCTGGTTGCCGGTGTCGCCGCTGGACGCGGTGACCACCACACCCGGGTGGTCGTAGTAGTGGTCGTACGCGGTCTCCGTGGAGTCCTCGATGGACAGACCGTAGGAGTTCGAGATGTACTTCGCGCCCAGCCGCACCGCGGTGTCGACGCCGGCGCCCAGGTCGTCCAGCCCCGGCGTGGTCGACTGTACCAGCAGGATGTCGCAGTTCGGGCAGGCCGCCGAGACGGCATCGACGTCCAACGAAGTCTCCAGGCCCCAGCCGCGGTCGTCCACCGGAAAGTTGTTGCCGCCGTTCTGGTCCACCCTGCGGAAGCAGCCGTTCGCGCTGGTACACGGCGACAGCCCGTAGTACGCGCGGAACGCGGCGAGGTCAGCCTCCACATGCGAGTCACCGTACGCGTCCACAATGGCCACAGTCTGGCCCTGGCCGCTGTCGGGCAGGTGGTACGCGGCCCTGATGTCGGCCGGGCCCAGCGCGGTCGCCGCCGGCCCGGCGGCGTCCGATGCGCGCTTCGGCGCCGCCTGCCCGGCCGGTGGGGTGACGACCATGGCGAAGCAGCGCGCGGTGCGCGCCGCGCTCGCAC
>DATEJJ010000750.1:0-10139 GCA_035278125.1 Rugosimonospora sp. | reverse complement strand
GGACGCACGGGGCGCCCAGGACCTTTGGATGGCTCGCCTCGGCCACGCGACGTCGGGATGCGATCATGGGTTGTGGGGTGGTGTTCGCTTGCCGGACTTGCGGTGCGGTGGTGACTGGCGACGTCGTGGAGACGACGGTGCCGGACGATCCGGCCGTTTCGGTCGCCAGGACGGAGACGAGCCTCCGCCCCGGGATAGCGTCGGGGTCAGTTCGCGGTCGATCCTGCGCCGTTCGGGCGGCCGTACGTGCCTGTAGCCGACGATCCGCCGATGCTCATGTCCCGCCGGGCGTTCCGGCACGATTCTGGTCAACTCTGGCGATGTCCGTGGCCTCGTGCTCCGTCCAGACCGGCGCCGACGTGGCGGCTATTGCCGGCTCGATGGCGTGGATGAGCAAATTGTCAAAACCTGTGGATGAGATCTTGACTGAGCCACTGCCGCTGCGGCGTCGTTGGGTGGTCCGTCGACAAAGGCGAATGTGGCCAGAGCCCTCGGCGGAACGTGGCGCACGCTCCCTACAGCACTCGAACCCGGGTCTGGCGCTGGGGGAGCGCGCCGTGGACCCGGTCGTCAGGAGTAGCTGACCCGATCGAGCTGGTGTGCCAACCATCGACCGATGCTCAAGCTCGACGTGGCGCCGGCGATGGCGCGTCGAGGAGGTGGATCACGCGGCCATCGACGTCCATTGTGAAGTCGTCCAGAGTCCTCGCCGCTCGATCAACGGCCTGCGGCCGTATCCCCGTCATGCCCGCGACGGAAGTCGGACCTGCCCCGAAGATCAGGGTGTGCGAGAGCCGTCCGCGTCAAACGCTGGAGTCAAGCGTTGGCGCTGAATCGGCTTCGAGCCATGAGCGCAGCTCTGGGTCGAGCTGAGCGGCTGCTGTCTCGTAGAGGGCCAGATCTTCCTCGGTGAGGACGTGGCGCCAACGTCCGTTGGTGCCCTTGTAGAAAAAGCGACGGGCGCCGCCCTCGAAGAAGAGCGGCCTGATGGACTCCTCGTTGCGGGTCGCGTCTTGCTTCATGGCGTCGAACCGGGCGGCCGCCACGAGCTCGGGCCAAGCATCCTCGGCCACCTCGATGTGGGTGAAGGCGGCGACGCGGCGTATCTGCGCCTCGAGGTCGGCGAGCAGATCGGCGTAGTGGACCATCAGCACGTTGGACAGGTCCCGATGCGGCCAGAAGGTCGCGGCGTGGTGATGGTGAGACCAGAACGGCCAGCCGTCCGCCTCCCAATCGAACAGGCTGCGGGTCATCCAATCGGCCCACAGCTCTCGTTCAGTAGCCGGGCACCGGGGCATCGGGCCAGCCGCACCACCCGCGGCGTCCAGCAGCGAGTAGGTGAACTCGGTGTAGGCGCTGTAGTGGTTGAAGGCCGACATGAACACGTCCCGCGTGTCGCGGCCGACGTACACGTAACGGACCGCCGGGTCGTACGGCAGAGCGTCGAATGGCAAATGGCTCTTCAGGAACCGCTGGTGCTCCTGGGCCTCGATGCTCGCCACGACGCCATCTACGTCGCCCAGGAAGGCCGCGTCGATCCACGGAGACAACGCGACGAGCGGTGCCGGCAAGGGGCCCGTGCCGAAGACCAGCAGGCTCATGATGCGTTGCATCCAGGTGGTACCCGCCTTCATCGAGGTCGAGATGACGACGTCGCCCGGCCGCAGCGCGACATGATCCCACCGCTCGCTGTCGAGGTGATGGCTGCGGTAGGTGCGGGTGCGACGCGGCGTGTCCACGCACTCCTTCCTACGTCGACCCCGGCAACGCGGGCCATCCGTCGTACGGCCGTCAATTGGGACTCGAACGAACCGAACCGCTAGCTCTGAGCGACGTGCGGCGGAGCACACGAGCAATTGTCAGTACTGGTGGATGGGATCTTGACTATGCAGCCGTCCCGGTGAGGCCGCGGGCGGTGCTTCGTTCGACGAGCTTGCCCTTCTTGAAGACTGCGCCGTTGCGGACGAGGGCGACGAGGTGGGGCGCGTTCACGGCGCGCCAGCGGTCTTGCGCGGCTTCGATGAGCTTGAACGCCATGGCCAGCCCGGCGGCCTTCGGGCCGGGTCCCTTGGTGACCTTGGTGCGGTGGCGGACGGTGGCGAAGGTCGACTCGCGAGTCGCTCAACGCCCGACTGCGCCGCGCGGTCAACGCCCGCGGCCATTTCCCACCGAACGAACAGGCCGCGCTCAAGGTCCTCTACCTCGCCGTGATCTCCCTCGACCCCACCGGCAAGGGCCGCGCCCGCTGGTCCAACCGGTGGAAAGCCGCTTGAACGCGTTCGACACCACCTTCGATGGACGTCACCGCCGGCCGCCACTAACAACCACGCAACTCGTTACAACACAACGGAATCAGCTTTCCACCGTCCACTTGACACACCCACGTGACAAAGGCATAGGGACACCCCCACGCCAGGACACCCGACACGTACACCGGCACCGGAGAAGGAATCCGGTGCGCTGCACCGGTCGGGTCAGGCAGTGGGTGGTGCCCGGTACGACGGGCGCACCCGGGCGGGCTGTGGGTCGTCGGGCGTGGCCGCGCCACACCGCGGGCAGGCCGCCCAGGCTCCCCGGCATCGGTCCAATCCGGGGGCGGCATCTACATCATGCGGTTCCAGCCTGGGATGGCTTCGCAACGTCACCGGCTTCCAAAGCACTCGACGCCAACAACATCTACGACCTCGGCTCCGATAGCAACCTCTGGCTGGAACACAGCGTCGGCGGCCGAATCGGCCAGGTACCGCCACCCCGGGAACAAGTCGACGGCAACGCGTGGCACTGACCACGTCGCAAACCCACGTGGGTCGGTCAACCGAGGTCACCTGGAGGTGGAGTCCGGGCCACTGTGGCCGGTGGCCCGGACATTTGGCTGGAGCCGACCACGATCCCTGAGCGGGCAAGGGTGGGTGTGGTGAGCGCCCGACGCATTCGCTGCCTGGCGACGTGGTGGCCGCGCTCGCCACGCCGCTCCCCTCGGCAACCCAGGTCATGACCCGGGGAGAGCGTAGCGAATACGGTCGATCCCAGGAAGATCAGGTATCGGCCCCGGGTTCAGTTGCTGCCGCCGATATCCCAGGTGAGGTGTACCACCGCGTCCCGGGTGGTGATCGCCGGGTCGGACCCGACGATGGTCAGCCGCAGGTCCGTGGTCTCCTCGAACACCGACACCCACACCCGCCAGCCCGGCCGGATCCGTACGCCGGGCGCCCGCAGCCGCGCCGGTCCCGCGGCCCTGCCCCCGCAGTCGCCCGCGATCCCCGCACACACCGTCACGGCGGTGCCGGATGCGTTGTCCAGGCCCAACGGTGTGCCGCTGTCCACGCTGACCGCGCGGTCCACGAACCCATTCGGGTCCAGCCGCAGCTCGACGTCCTGCGTGATGAGCTGCACCGCGGCGGTGGGCGTGGCCAGGCACAGCAGACACACGAGCACCGGCGCAGCCACGAACCGGTAGATGTCCTTGTCGACCACCACCACGGTCACGACGATCAGCAGCAAGGCCACCGCGCCGCCGACCACGGTTGCCCAGGCCAGACCGGCCACCACCGGGTCTGGATAGCGGTACGGCCCGTCACCCGGGATGCGGGACGGCCCACCCACAGCCACGCACCCGATCAACACGCCCAGCACCGACAACCCAGCGAACGAGAACAACGCAACCCGTCCCGCCCCGCGCAGCATACCCGCAGAGTATCGACGTCGGGCAACGCCGAGCGCGGTCACCCCGCGCGACCGCGACCGCAACCAGCGCGTGCCAGCGTCTACCGCCACCTCCAGATCGGGACCGCCAGCCGGGTGATCTTCTGCTACCGCATTGTCGAATTCTTGAAGGATCGTTCGGGTGGCGTCGGTCTGTTGCCCGGGCGCCGCATCCTTGCATCCTGGGTGGATGTCAACCTGGCGCAGCCGCGCTCGACGGCGACCGGCTGGTACCACGGTCGCCGAAGCGGACCAGCGGGGTGTCGGCCTGGTGTTCGTCGATGTCCTCTTCGCCGCCGTAGCAACCAAGATCCTCGAACAGAGCTCCCACGACGGACTCCCGTTCGAGGGTAAGACACAGCTCGCTCTGGCGGCAGTGCTGACCATCACCGCATGGATCGCGTACCACAACAGCACGAACCGCGCCGCGTACAAGATGGAGTACGTCAACCTTCCGCTCGTCCAGTTCCTGATGGACTTGCTCCTCGTGTACTTGTACTGGTTGGTGGCCAGTTCGGCTGAGCTGGACGCTATGGCACGCCCGACGGTGGTACCCGAGGCGCTGATGCTCGCCGCGGTCTTCCTCGTGTTCCTCGGGTGGGACCAGGTGGCCCTCGCCATGCGCCGATCACCCCGCTATCCGAGCACGACGCTAACCGACGACCGGCCCAGGCGCCGCGCCGTCACCCTCGGTTTCTTCGGGGTGTTCATGGCGTTCGCTGTCCTCGGCGTCGTCGTCGATCCGCGCGACCGGAATGTGGTCGGCGCCTCGGATCTCGTCCTGGCGGTGGGCCTCGTCACGCATCGCTACGTCCAGCACCTCGTGACCGGTACACCAACAACCAGCGGCGGACAGTCGACGGGCCACGGATAGCAGACGCGGGCGGCGGTACCCGCGCGGTGCCTCAGCAGCGGGCATCAGCCTCCTGCCGCCGCGGCGGCGGCCCGCGCCTGCCACATCTTGATGACCACGCCCAGCACGAAGACCTGCAACGCCGTCGTGAGGCCGGGCAGCTCGACGGCGACGTCGCCGCGCCAGAAGCTGGTCTGGCGTACCGAGCCCACCCGTGTGTCGCCGAGGACCAGTTCCTCCTCGTGGCCCCAGAAAGACTTGCGCCGGAAATGATAGGTCTGCCCGGCCGCCTGGACGGTCCACCGCTTGCGGCCTACCCGGTCGGCCGAGGCGACCACGGCCCCCGCGTCGTCCACCATCGTGTACCTGTTGCCCCACGCGTTGGAGCGGACCTGAAGACGTCGCCCGTCCAGCTCGAAATCGCCGCCGCGCTTCCAGACCGAGCCGTCCCACACGGTGACCTGTCGACCGTGCTCCGTCACGCGGTAACGGCTCCGCCAGACACTGATCTTCCGAGCTTCCATACGACCAGCGTAGGACGACGCGGCTGCACGGCGTCACCCGAAGAACATCGAGGTGGGCTCAGCTCGGGAACATCCCGGCGGTCGCGTTTATCCAGGTGGCGGTGATCGCGGCCGCGTCGTCGGAGGCCAGGAACGCGGCGGTCGCCGCGATCTGCGCCGTCACCGGTGATTTTTTGGTCATCCGCATGGAGTCGAGGTTCGCGATGATGCCGTTGACCATCTCCAGCGGTACCGGGGCGCCCAGGGTCGCGGCGAGCTTCTCGGCGGTCAGGCTGTCGGTCAGCCCGGCGGTCCAGATCCCGACCACCCGCACGCCGTTCGGCCCGACCTCCTGGGCGAGGTCGCGAACCAGCGTGTCCTTGGCGCCGTCGGCCGCGCCGGTGCCGCCCATCATCGGTCCGCTGCCGCGTCCCGACGCGCTGTCCAGTTCGATGATGACGCCGGACCCCTGCTCGACCATCTGCCGGGCGGCGGCCCGGGCGGTGTGGAAGGCGCCGGTGATGCCCTGCACCACGGGCTTGACGAAGTCCGCGGCCGGCATCCGCAGCAGCGGGGTGCCCTGGACGTCGCCGCGCGCGGCGACGTTGAACGACACGTCGAGCCGGCCCGCCTCGGCGACGACGCGCGCGACGAACGCGGTGACCGCGGCCTCGTCGAGCACGTCGACCACGCCGTACCCGGTGGCACCGGTCGCGGCGCCGGCATCCTTCACTGTGGCCTCGCTGCGCCCGGCGAGGTACACGGCGACGCCTTCGGCGACGAAGCGGCGGGCGGTGGCGGTACCGATCGACCCGGCGCCACCCCAGATGATCGCGGTGCGGTTCTCCAGCCTGTTCATGTCTGCCTCCTTGAGGTTCTGCGGCGCCCCCACTGAGCGCCGGAGACACCTGTAGGACGCACGGCACCCGGGCGGCTCACCGGGTCGCCGGCGAGAAATCTCCACTGATCACCAGGGGCAGCCCGAACGCCGCGAGCAGGTGCGGCTCGAAGGTGGTGATCTCGGCGATCCTGCCGTCCCGTACCCGCAGGACGTCGAGGGACTGGGCGCGGAAGATGGTGGTCCCCGGGCGGCGTACATACCCGGCGACCGCTGGCATCCGGTTGACCGCCGTGGGCAGGTGCCGCCACTGTCCGAAGTACGCCGGCGACGCCGGATCGAGGCTCTGCCGGACGAACGCGATCATCGCGTCGCGAGAGGTGAACCAGAACGGGTTCGGCGGCATGGTCAGCACCACGTCGCTGGTGAGCAGGCGGGCGATCGCGTCGACGTCGCCGCTGCGCGAGACAGCGAGGTAGGCGTCGAGCACCCTGCGTTCCTCGGGCGTCGGCCCGTCGGTGCGCCACTGCGAGCGGTCCTCGGGCAGGTGCCGGCGCAGGCCCGGCCTGGCGCGTTGCAGTGCGCTGTTGACCGAGGCCACGCTCATGCCCATGGCCGCCGCGGTGTCCTCGGCCGACCAACCGAGCACGGCACGGAACACGAACACCGCCCGCTGCGGCGGGGTGAGGTGTTGGATCGCGGTGAGGAAGACCAGTTCGATCGTCTCCCGCGCGACCGTCTCCTCCTCGGGCCGCTCGGGGGCCAGGAGCGCGTCGGGGAAGGGTTGGAGCCACTCCAGGAAGTCCGGTGCCGGGCCGGCGCCGTGGTCCATGCCCGGCACCGGCGTGTACGCGCGCGGGCGGCGCTCGGTCCGGCGCAGGAAATCCAGGCACGTGTTGGTCGCGATCCGGTAGAGCCAGGCGCGCAGGCTGGCACCGTCTTCGAGTTGGTCGCGGCCGCGCCAGGCGCGCAGCAGCGTCTCCTGCACCAGGTCCTCGGCCTCGTCGAAGCTCCCGATCAGCCGGTAGCAGTGCACCCGCAGTTCCCGGCGGTGCGCCTCGGCCCGTACGGCGAAGTCCTCACCCTGATCCACCGATGGAGCCTACGCCGAACCGGCCGCCCAGCCGTCCGCAGGGCGGCGGCCAGTGGCGGCCAGCTGGGCCAAGATACCTGCGGGGAATGGCAGAAGTCGATGCCCAGAACCGTCCATAACGGAGCAGGCCGCCCACGACCATCCACGGTGGACACCCGCCCTTCTTCACGGTACAGGCGACACCACAACCAATACGGCAGAAACAGACACCGAGACCGAACCACCCCATAGTGTTAGGAACTCGTACGGCGTCAGCCGCTTGCCCGGTTGCCCTCGCCGCAACGAGGTCTCGCCAAACGGCCGATCTTAAGTGCCGTCTCCGAGCGGGGGAACGACGTGCCGCATTGAGACGCGCGACAAGTCGTTGTCACGGAGAGCGCGGCTCGCTTGTCGTTCGAGGTCGCATTGGGGATCTTGTCCATCAGCTCGACGGTCAACTTCTCCGGCGGATACGGATGGCCTTCTCGCAGCCGCGGGCGTCGTTGTATCGAGTCCGCTCGATCACCGGCAACGTGGCGATCTGCGCGGCCGACAGGCACGGCGGCCGAACGCGCGGCGGGCCTTCCAGGCGGATCAGGAGGCCGGACAATTGCGGCTGTGTTGCGGGGCGGCGAGGATGTCCTCGGTGAAGTCGGTGACGAACCGCAACGCCCAGGCCAGCAGTGGGGACATGGTGGTCGGGTGGATCGGGATCCGGGCGTGGTCACCGTCGGTGTCCTTGGCGGCAGCCGCCAGATAGTCGGCGGCGTTGTCGTCCTACGGCGGTCGGGCGATGCGGTCGCAGGGCAGCAGGTGCGGCGCGCAGGGTCAATACCGGGCACCGGCGTTCGACTACGGGGCCGATCCCAACGGCCGGTCGCTCAGCATCTACCCGTGGACAGGATGCCGTCGAGTTAACCGCGCACGACACCACGGGCTGGGAAGGCGTACGTCAAGTACCGTCGTCAACGACATGCACAAGCCGACGTCGGAGTCGTGCATCGAACTCTCTGCAGCGACGGAAAGCTCGGCCGACAGCACCATCACACGCCAGGCATATTCGACCAGACCTAATCCATCGACCCTGCCGGCCGGGTGGGTCGGTGTCAATCCCCGAGGTGGGGCCGTCTCAAGTCGACGACCCCACCCGGGCGCTATGCGAGTCGTGCTGCAGCGGCGACCTTTCGGCGCCACGATCGATGGATCACGCGCAGCTTCGCCTGGTCGACAGCGGGCTTGGCCTGGCGTGGAGGCGTGGCGGAGCCGATCCCGGCGTGGGGTGCCCGACCGGTTCAGCGACCGCTTCTCAGACTATTGGTTGAACTGGAAGGTGGCCTGGATTGACAGGGTGCTGGGCGAGGCAGAGCCGACGTAGCAGGCCACGAATGGTAGGGGATGCAGGGTGTCGAAGGTTGGTTGGGTGGTGCCGTAGATCGCGGCGATCTGGGCCGGTGTGGTGGTCTGCCCGGCGTTGAGTTGGACCGTGGCGTTCGGGTTCGAGTTGCACTCCGTGGTCGAATGACCGACCTTGACGAACAGCAGCGCAGTTACCGGATTCAGCAGCCCGTTGGTGAGTTGGATCTGCACAAGGTGCCCGGGTTGAGTGGACCCGAACGGTGGGAACTGTCCCTGGTACCAGATCGGACCCGAGGTGGGTACCTGCCGGGTCAGGCCGACCTGGATCGTTTGCGGCGGTGGTGGGGTGCCGCCACCGCCGCCGGCCGGGTCGGGGGCGGGGATGCCGGCAATGGCGGGCGCTTCGGTACCTGCGAACATGGTCTGCTGCGTGCTGTTCATGTTGCCGGCCGAGTCGAGCGTCCAGACGTAGTGGTTGTTGGCGCCTTGGACCGCGATCTCCCAGCCGCCGTTGTTGTCCGCGGCGATGCTAGGGCTGGTGCCGGGTGCGGGTACGGCCTGGAACGGCCCGGCGGGGGCGAGTACGCCGTTGATGTCGCGCCAGAGGGTGCCGTCGGAGTTGACGTAGGCGATGGCGTACCCGCCGTGTGCCAACCCAACGATGGCCGGGCTGGTGTTGGGTGCGAGGACGGCGGCGGTCTGCTGGACATGTCCGCTGGAGTCCAGGGTCCACAGGTTGTTGTTGTTGGCACCGTGTGCGGCGATCACCCAGCCGCCGTTGTTGTCGGCGGCGATTACCGGGTTGGTGTTGGGGGCGGGGACCAGTCCGGCACCGCCCGGCGCGTCCCCGATCCGGACCTGGTTGTCGGGGCCGATGACGCGTAGCTGGCCGTCGGCGTTGAGGAACGCGGCCTCGTACCCCCCGGTGGACAGGGACGCGATGGCTGGCGCCGCGTGGTTCTTCACTACCTGACCCGTGTCGATGGGATTGTCCGGTGATGACGAGTCCACGAACAGCAGCCGGGTCGAGCCGAGCGTGCCGCTGACGATTGCCCGGTTCACCGCGATCCGCCAACCACCGCCGTTGCCAGCCGCGACCGCCGGCCCAGCCGAGACACAGAGGTAGGGTGCGCAGCCATCATTCGGTGCGCTAGGAGGGGCGGTAGCGGCATGCTGATCGGACAGCGCGGGCGACGTGTACCACCACAGACGCCCGTCGAGCCCCACGAAGGCACCGATCGGGCTGCCGTTCGCCTGCCTGGCCAGTGCGGGACTCACCGTGTCATTCACAGGGTCGTTGACGAAGCTCACGCTACCGCCGGGGTTGTAAAGCATCAGCGAGTGGTCACCGGGCGAGTTGATCGGATTCGTCGGGCTTTCAAAGGCGATCGTGTAGCCCGGGAACACCGCCGCGTGCGCCGCCGGGGCCGCCAGTGCTGGGCCGGCGAGCAGCGCCGCCAGCCCTGCCAACGCCATACGGGCAGGCGTGGTACCACGTCTGATGGACAGTCTCATCCGGTTCCTCTCGTACATCTGTGTGCACCTGACCGGCTTACCTGCCACCCGGGCCACGCAGGCCGCGCACGCAACGGTTGTGGCACCCCCTGCGGCCCCACACAGCAGGGGCCGTGCCATCCCGTTCCATCCCGTCGCCAACACCCGAAGTGAGGATGCTCCTTGCGGCGGCCGACATGCTGGGCATCCATCTGTCCCTGTGGCCTACAGCTTGTCTGTGGGGTGGGTCGCCGCCCGGCGGCGGGGCGGGCGGAGTGAGGTCGTGGGGTGGACGGTAGGTACCGTGCGGGTATCGGCGCC
>DATEJJ010000749.1:0-3825 GCA_035278125.1 Rugosimonospora sp. | reverse complement strand
GTGAGTCGCGGCTCGCAGCACAGCGGTCGAGCTGAGCGCCGCGATCCACTCCCGGACGCCCGGCAGATAGGCGATCGAGGCGGGCGTGGTAACCCCGGCGATGCGTCGCTTAACCGCCGCCAACGCCTTGGTGTAGAGACCGCGGGCCGGTCCCGTCTCGCGTACGGCGGCCACCGCGGCGTCGCCCATACCCAGCAGGTCGAAGAGGCCCCGGCGCGGGTAGCGGACCCTGGGGTCTTCCGGGGCGAGTCCCTGCTGGCGGCTTGCGTCGTCGGCGTCGGCCGCCGCCTCCAGGGCCGTGAGCATGGTAACCAGGCTGGCGGGAAGACCGCCGATCCGCTCGCCGTCATCGACCACCCGGCCCATGGTGCGCCAGATGGCGAGCAGCTCACGAGTGGTGGCATGGACCTGGACGGCGCCCGGCACATCGATTGCGAGCTCGGCGGGGTACACCCAGTCGAAGCCGACCGCCGAGGCCAGCATGGTGAGGAGGTTATGCGCCCCACCCTCCACGGCGGCGACGAACGTGACGGGAAACCGGAGCCAGTACAGCTTGTCCTCGAAGCCGTACAGCCGTACATCGACCTCCTGGCCCCGCACGGTCGTCGACCTGGCCGTGCCGCGGACGTAGCGACCCGCGATCTGGCCGCTGGGCAACCAGCCGCCGCGTGGTCGGAGGTTGAACCCCACCCCGCCGTCGTACTGGCGAGAATGCCCGCGGGTGAGACTGCTCCGCCGGGTCGCCGTCACGACGACGAAGTCCTCGAAGTAGAACTCGGGCTCCTCCTCGCCGGTGCCGGGAGGCAGGTACTCCGGCTTCCCCTCATAGGCGGTCAGCCCGAGTGTTCCTACGAAAGCCGACAGCGGGCCCGACTCGAAGATCTGATCGGAACCATAGACGCTCGTCAACGCCTGACCGATGTTTGTCCGGAGGCTGGCCGGACTCACGAAGCTGCGCCGGATCTGGGCGGACTTCGTGCCCTCCACGCTCGGAGGCACACCCACCAGCGCATACAGCAACCGGTCGAGCGTGTCGGCCAGCACAGCGACAAGTGGCAGGACCCAGACCGGGGACAGCCGGACGACCGAGAGTGCCGCATTGATCGTCTGAACCACGAAGCCCCATACGGTGGGGGCCCCGGCCACCAGCGCATCCCGGTGGGCCCGGCCGAACACGCTGATGAGCAGACTCTTGAACGCGTGGTCAAGGTCAGCGGATCCGCGAACTGAGGTGATGACCGCCGGTAGCGACGACCGCTGGGCACCTGGCCGTCGTAGCATCGCCCGGTCATGTAGGGTCACCGCGCGGATCGTGGCCGGCAGTTGTCGCGCTGGCTCCCGCGTCTGCGCCAGAAACCGCGGCACCCAGTACCGCACGGTCGCGGGCTGGCCCGGCTGAGGGTACCGCCAGTCCGGCGCGTCCCCACCGCGGAAGATCGCGGCCGTTACGGCCAGCGGTACGCGAAAAGCGTGCACCGTACCGGTTTCGCTTTCCACCAGGGTGTTGTGCCGTACCGTGGCGCCGTGCGTGGCGTCTGTTGAGTGCTCGACGTTGTACGGCAGCGGCGTGCCCGATGGCGCTACGCCCGACAGCGGGTTCTCGCCGCCGAGCGGCACCGTACCCTCGCCACTGGTACTGCCGCCATAGGACCACTCGTGCCGCGTCGACCGGGTCAGTTGGTAGGACGTCGATTGGTCCGTGATAGGCCGGACGTCCTCGGTGGAGCCCAAGTGCTGGACGGGGACCCGGCGGTTACCCGCCATCCATTGCACGGTCACCTGCTGGACGCCCCAGCGAGTGCGATGGTCGAGCACCAACACGATCCCGATCCCCCGGTCTACCGGGGAACCCTCGTCGGGTGCGACACCGGTCCGGAAGACGTCAATGTTCGTCTCTCGGTGCTCGGGGGACATCGCGTCGAGTACCCGCTTGTAATTGGCTGCCTGCGCCACCGTTGCCAGAGGACCAGCCCGGATGACACCCCATTGCTTGAGCCGAGCCTTGACCGCCTCGTCGACCCCGGGCTCCGTCCGTGCCCCGACCGGCACCGGATCAAACCGAAACTCATCGACATCCGACAAACCCGGAGCGTCACCGTCGATGACCCCTGCGGGAGGCCACAACTGCTGAGCCGAGGGGATGATGCTCGTCGGGACATAGCGCAGCCGCGCGCCTTCGGCATCGGCCACGGTCCCCGTCCAGGACACCTCGGGCAACTCGTCCTCGGCGATGAGCCACGCAAACCACGTGACATCGGCCTCGGCCAGGACTGTGTCCGAACCCGAGTTCTTCTGGCCCCGGCTCACCGTCGCCTCGGTTCCCGAATGCGTCGTCACCCGGACCGCGCTGCTGCCCCGGACGGTGAACCCGGGGCCGCCAGACGCGTACGTGCCGACCGTAGTGGTCTGCTCGATCGGCTCGGAGATGATCGTTGCCGCGGCGCCGAAACTCGACTCGGTAGCGTTCTGGAGCGACGCCGTACCGCTGGTTCCCGCGACCGCCCGGTGGTAGGTCTCCAACGGAATCTTGCCCGACCGGCTGACTTCCCACCGTGGATGTACCTCGGCCCGCAACCCGACCAACCCGACGGGCGTCCCGTCGGCGTCCACCAGCGGCTCGGAGATGAGCCCGGTTGACCGGACCCGCGGCCAGTGCCCGCGCAGATTGTCGTCGTTGACCATGCGTACCAGCGCTCGCTGGGACTGCGGGTCGAGGCGCTCGAGCACTCGCTGGCCGTCCACGACCAGCACCTGTTGCAACTTCCGTACGACGCTTCCCGGGTCGTGCAGCGCGTCGAGCACCGACAACCGCGGGATCTCGGCGTTGTCGGTGACCTCCGCCCAATCCGCGCGTGGAGTCGCCAGATGCTCCTCGAACCACACGGCGTTGGGTGGCAGCGGACTGGTGAATGTCTCGACGAACGTGGTGTCCGCCTCGACGTCGATGTCCGCTACTGCTGGCGCGCCGGCCCCGCGCTGCTGGGACACCGGCGTGACCGCCACGACCCAGGTCAGTTCGAATCCGGCCGAGTGGCTGGGCACGCGGTTGCGTTCGATGAAATCGAACTGGCTGCCGACGGTGACCGAGGCGGTTCGCCGGAACTGGTTGTGCGTCATGCGGAGGAACCAGTTCAGCGTGACCAGCCGAAGCGCACTGAACGGCCGGCCCACCGGTATGCGGAACCCGACGTTGAGATCCCGGTTGGTACGCATGTCGTGAACCGCTGTGTTGAGAGTGCGGCCTCCGCCACGCATCTCGCCGTGTGTCTGGTCCGGCGGCCGGCGCTGCGTGCTGTCCCGCCGGGTGAGCCCGACGCGGAGCTCGATGCGGAGCGCGGCGTTGCCATCTCCGACGATGTACAGACTGCCGGACTTGCCGTACAGCGACTCAAGGTCGTCGGTCAACTGATCGATGGTGGTGATCTCATTGATCTCGGCCTCGATCAGGGCCCGGTCCCGCGACGATGCCGGCAACCTCTGCCAGAGCCGCCGGGTCGCGGCAAGGATCATCGCGCGTACACCGTCGACGGTCGCCTGGCTCACCGGGTCCTCGCCGCTGGCCCCGAACATCGCGGGTGGTCCCTCGGCCAGGTTCGTCAGATCGGTGCGCCCCGGCTCGGCACCGTCGCGGCCAAGCCGCGCTGGGGGAAGGCCGCCATCGCCCTCGGAGTTGCTGCCGTCGGAGTTACTGATGCTCTCCGGTGGGGTCTCGGGTTCTGTCGCTTGGTGCGTCTGGGCGGTTCCGGTCAACGAACTCCCCGGAACGGGCGTACTTGACCGGGACGACCCGGCCGTGCCCGGCGCGTCGTCATCGGCAGTGTCGAG
>DATEJJ010000748.1:0-4769 GCA_035278125.1 Rugosimonospora sp. | reverse complement strand
AAGCGCAGCAGTTCCCCGGCGGCCGCGGCCCCGGCGCGGCCCGGTGGCAAGCCGGGCAAGGCGAACACGGGGGTACCGCCCGGTGTCGCGTTGACCGTGGTCACCGGCAACCGCACGTTCGCCACCAGCAACACGGTCGTCAGCGGGCAGGACTTCCACGGCTTCGTCAAGGTGACCGGGCGCAACATCACGTTCCGGAACTGCATCTTCCGCGGCGGTACGCCCAGCGGGAACGCGGCCCTGCTGGACGCCGAGCAGGGCACCAACACCGTGGTGGAGGACTCGGAGTTCACCCCGGCGCACCCGGCCGCCACGCTGGACGACGTGTGGACCAACCACACCAGCATCTACCGCGCCAACATCCACGGCGGCGTGGACGGCGTGAAGACCGGTACCGGCGTGCTGATCCAGGACTCGTACATCCACGACATGACCTGGTTCGCGAGCGACCCGAACCAGGGCGGCGGTGAGACGCACAACGACGGCGTGCAGTCGTTCTACGGCGACAGCAACGTCACCTTGCGGCACAACAACATCGACATGTCGACCACGAAGAACGGCAACGCCGCGTTCCAGGACTCCGCGTCGAACTCCACCGTGGTGAACAACTGGCTGGACGGCGGCGGCTGTACCCTCAACTTCGCCGACCACGGCCCGGCGCTGACCGGCCTCGCGGTGACCGGCAACCGGTTCGGCCGGCACTCCTTCTACAGCTGCCCGATCCTGTTGAGCAACAACGCGTTCCTGAGCCAGAACTCAGCCAACGTGTGGAGCGACACCGGGACCGCGATCCCGGCGCCGCAGCGTCACAACTAGCAGCGCCACAACTAGGTGAAGGCCACCGGGCGGAGCGTGGCGTCCCAGACGTTTCCGGTCACCACCGCCACCTTCTCGCAGTCGCTCCACGGCCCGTACTCGCCGCTGTTGGGCGAGAACCGCGTGCTGAACCGGTTGCCGATGACCCGGAACGCGCTGCTCGAATCGCGCGGACAGTACAGCGTGTAGGCGCCGCCCGCCATCAGGTTGTTCTGGATCAGCACGTCCGAGTTCTGGCTGGGGTTGCTGATGATGGCCGAGGTGCCACCGGGATCGAAGATGGTGTTGTGCGTGATGGTGATGTGCGCTCCCCCGGCCAGCTGGATCCCGTCCGGATGACCGGCCGAGGTCTGGTTCAGGTCGTGGATGTACGAGTCGGTCACCGTGAACGTGTTGTCGATGTCGAACCCGTTCTCGCAGCCGTGCACGTTGAGCCGCTGCGCGACGACGCCGTACGAGCCCACCCCGGTACCGTTGGTGTGCTGGCAGTCGATCTCCACGTTCTGCAGGATCAGGCCGCCGCCGGTGTACGTGTCGGAGAAGCTGCTGATGACGTAGAAGTCGGGGCAGCTCACCCTGGAGCGCTTGATGGTGACGCGGGGCGCCTCCACGCTGACACAGCCCCGGATGTCCTTACCGTCGACGACGGTACCGGCCTTCTTGATGGTCATGTTGCCGTTGAACACGGTCAGCTGCGTACCCGCCGGTACGCCGGTGTTGCTCGCGTCCGGCAGCCCGCAGCTGCTGGGCTGGTCGCCGCAGCCGGGCCGGTTCGGGATGCCGGGTCCGCCGCCCCCGCTGGTCTTGGGTGGCTTCTGCGGCGAGCCCGCGGAGCGCGACGGCGCGGCGCTCGCGGACGGCGACGCCGATGTCGAGGCCGACGCCCCGGCGGACGGTGAGCCCGCCGACCCACCCTGCGGGCCGGGTATCGGGACGGTGGCACCGGGCTCGGCGCGGGCGGTGTCCTTGGGGCCGGAGCGGAGTACGCCCGCGGTGACGGTCAGAGCACCGGCGGCGACGACGAGAACGGATAAGCTGACTATCCACCGCCGTCCCAGGCGCCGGTGCCACGGCACCTTGGGCGCCGGACCGGCCAGCGGGTTCGCAGGTCGATTGGGCACGTCGGCGAGTGTAGCGGCTGGGCAGGCGCGGATCCGGCAACTCAGTGCAGTGACAGGGTACTGCCGCCGTTACGTATCTGGCGGATGGTACGAACGGGTACGGGGTGTGCCCACCGATACACCCTCCACATAGGACGAATTGCGGACCGCCATGCCGGCGAATGCCACTTACCAGCCGTACCGGCCGGGACGCGGTAGGCTGCGCCGGGAAAGGCAAAAGGGATGACTGGGCGGGATCCGGTACAGCTCGCGGTGGATCTGAGTCACATCGCGACGGTGCGTCATGCGGTCGCCGAGTTCGCCGCGTGGCACGGGCTGGCAGGCCGGCCGCACGCCGACTTCGTGCTGGCCGTCAACGAACTGGTCGCCAACGCGGTGCAGCACGGCGGCGGCAGCGGTGGCGCGACGCTCTGGCGTACCCCGGAAGCGGTCTGGTGCGAGGTCGCCGACCAGGGCCCCGGCCTGCCGCCGGACCACCGCGACGGGTACCGGCTGCCGCCCGCCACGGCGCCCGGCGGTCGCGGCTTGTGGCTGGTCCACCGGCTCTGCGACCAGGTATCGATCACCACCGGGCCGACCGGGACCACGGTCCGCGTCGCCAAGAATGTGGCCTAGCGTCGACGCGGCCGCGCGGGCCGGGTACTCCAGGCCGGTGCGCGCCGGCCAGACCGGCCTGGGCCGTGTCCGGGTAGGTGACGCGGGTCACCGGGGCTCCGGCCCGCCCGCACCCGTGCCGGACAGCGCCGGCGAGCGCCCCGGCTCCAGGTGGAAGATGCTGTACGCCTGCTTGATCACGGGGTGCGCGACGTTGCGTACCCGTACCCCGCCGGGCGTGACGCCCCGCTCCGAGCCTGCGTGCGCGTGCCCGTGCACCGCCAGCGTGGTGGGCGCCGCGTCGATCGCCTGGCCGAGCAGGTACGAGCCGAGGAACGGGTAGATCTCCGGCGGCTCGCCGTGCAGCGTGTCCGGTACCGGCGCGTAGTGGGTCAGCGCGATCAGCACGTCGCAGTCCAGCCCGCGCAGCGCCTCGCCCAGCCGGTCCGCACTGTCGCATGTGGAGCGTACGAACAGCTTCATCTCCGGCTCGCCGAACGCGCTCGCGCACCGCCCCGCGAAGCCGCCGCCGAACCCCTTCACCCCGGCCACGCCCAGCCGTACGGCCGGGCAGTCCAGCACCACCCCGTCCCCCTCCAGCACCCGGATGCCCACGTCGGCGAGCACCTGGCCGATCTCGTCCTGGCGGTCGCTGTGGTAGTCGTGGTTGCCGAGCACCGCCACCACCGGTACCCCCAGCCCGCCGAACTCGCCGGCCACGCAGCGCGCCTCGGCCAGCGTGCCGTGCCGGGTCAGGTCGCCGGCCAGCAGCAGCACGTCCGCGCACTCCGGCAGCTGGTCCAGCGCCGGCCGGTACCGGCCCCGCACGTCCTCGTCCATGTGCACGTCGCCGACGGCCGCGACCCTGACCTTCCCCGCCACCACTACAGCTCCTCCGGTTCGGCCGGCGGGTTCGCCCGCGTCACGCCGATGTCGTCGTGTACCCGCAACCGCGGGAAGTGCTCGCTGACCAGCCGCACGATCTCCGCGCGCCGCCGCGGGGACTCCACCTCGCCGCGCAGGATCAGCACGCCCTCCCGCCGCACCACGTCGATGCCCTGGTCCGTGACGGCACCGTCCTCGCTGAGCAGCCGCTGCACGGCCGCCTCCAGGTACTCGCCCGATTCCGTCGTCACGCCGCCTCCCCGTGGTTCGACCCCGGCAACAGGTCCAGCATCTCCAGCAGCACCAGGAACGCCCGGGCGTACGGCGACTCGGCCGTTTCCTTGCGTACCCGGTCCCAGTCGATCTGCTCCCGCAGCGACCGGGCGATCGGCAGGCCCTCGGCGAAGTCGCACCGGTGCTGGGAGAAGGTGAGCAGCTTGTGCTCCATCAGCAGGGTGGCCGACAGCACCGGCAGCGCGATGGCCTGCACCCGCAGCACATCGCTGTCGGCCAGCGTGTCGCCGGTCACCGGGCGCTCCACCGGCCGGTGGATGAGGTCGACCAGCACCTCCCGGTCGTACACCTTGACCAGCCAGTCCTCCGGTGGCCGCTCGGTCCGGAAGCCCGCCTCGGCCAGCGCCTCCAGGGCCCGTTCGGCGTCCTGCTCGCGCAGCATGAAGTCCACGTCGTGGTCGCTGGAGGTACCGCCGCGGGCGTACACCGCGAAGCCGCCGGCCAGTACGAACGGCACCTCCGCCCGCTTCAGCACGGACGCGACCCGCTTCATGGTGGTGAGGAGGTTCTCGTCAGCCTGCCTGGGCATGGCACTGCCATACCCAGCCGCGGGGCCCGGGACACCTGCGCCCACCCGGCGCGGCGGCCCGGGTACTTCTCCGGTCGAAGCGTTTAACGCCGGTGATCTCGGGAAGTCGCAGAACCATGACCGCATCGATCCGGGTGGTCCGGCCGGGGCAGCTGTTCGACGCGGTGCTGCTCGACCGGGACGGCACCCTGGTGCGGGACGTGCCGTACAACGGTGATCCGCAGCGGGTGGTGCCGGTGCCCGGCGCCCGCACGGCGCTGGACCGGCTGCGCGCGGCGGGCCTGCGGCTGGCCGTGGTGAGCAACCAGTCCGGCATCGGCCGCGGGCTGCTCACTCTCGAGGCAGTGAGCCGGGTCAACGCCCGGATCGAGGAGCTGCTCGGCCCGTTCGACGGCTGGCACCTCTGCCCGCATACCGCGGACGACGGGTGCGGCTGCCGCAAGCCGGCGCCTGGCCTGGTGCACGCGGCGGCGCGGGCGCTGGGCACGGTCGCGGCGCGCTGCGTGGTGGTCGGCGACATCGGCTCCGAC
>DATEJJ010000747.1:0-2060 GCA_035278125.1 Rugosimonospora sp. | reverse complement strand
GGTGGCGCGCGCCTCGCCGAGCAGCTGCCTGCGGATGGCCAGCTCCTTGCCGCCGCGGTCGCCCAGCATGGCGAGTACCGCGTGCGAGGCGGGTACCGGCTCCTCGGTGAGCTGGTCGAGTACGCCCCAGTGCAGCGCGTCGGCGGCGGGCAGCGCCAGGCCGAGCAGGCCCAGCCGCCGGGCCCGGGCCGGGCCTAGCTGGCTGGCGAGCCGGAACAGTCCCATGCCCGGCCACGTGCCGCCGGCGACCACGGCCGGTTGCAGGCTGCTGTCCGGCGTGGCGATCCGGTAGTCCGTGGTGAGCAGCACGTCCAGGGCCGGGCCGCGGCAGGCACCGCGTACCACCGCGAGCGTCAGCGCGGGTACCCGCTCCAGCCGGCGAAGTGCCCGCTCCCACTGGTTGACCGTGTGTACCCCGAGGTGGTGCGGGTACGGGTCGGCGGCGGGGGTACCGGTGCCGTCCAGCCATACCAGCAGGGCCAGGTTCTTGTTGCTGTCCTCGATGCGGTCGCACACGCCGTTCACCGCCTCGATCAGCGCGCCGGAGAGCGCCGCACCGCCGTCGATCTCCAGGTACACGTCGGTGAGCCGGGATAGTTGCCGCATCTGTCCACTCCTTGATTCGTGAGGATTCACCATGAGAGAAGTCCCGTTTCGATGGTCGAGCCGGGCCCCATCGTCATGAAGACGCCGAAGTCGCCGGGCCGGGCCGCGCCCTCCTGGAGCAGCCGCTGGTACGAGAAGAGGAACGAGCCGCTGGACAGGTTGCCGTAGTCGCGGAGCACCGAGACGGTGTGGCGCATGTCGTGTGCGGTCAGCCGCAGGTTCACCCGTACCGAGTCGATGACCTTCTTGCCGCCGGAATGGACGATCCAGTGGCCGATGTCGCTGCGGCGCAGCCCGGTGCCGTCCAGCAGCGCGTCCACCACCTCCTCGGCGTGCGCGCCCACCACGTACGGCACGTCGCGCTCCAGGAAGAAGCTGAACTTGTTCGCCGTGCTGTCCCACTCGTACCGCATGGCGTCGATCGCCTCGGGGATGAGCCGGCTGGAGAACTTCAGCACGGCCGGCTGCCCGGAGCCGGCGGGCTGGCCGCCGGCGCGTACCGCGATCGCGGCGGCGCCGTCACCGAAGAGGCTGTTGACCACGGCGGTACGCATGGTGTCGTCGTACACGTAGGCGGCCGAGCACACCTCGACGCATACCATCACGGCGAGTTTGCCCGGGTTGGCCGCGGCCCAGGAGGAGACCGGGTTGAGCGCGTTCAGGCCGGCGTTGCAGCCCATGCCCACGATGTCGGCGCGGCTGGTGTCCGGGCGCAGCCCCATCTCCTTGATGAGCAACGCGGACAGGCCGGGTACGAGGAATCCGGTAGACGATACGCAGCACAGGTAGCGCACCTCGTCCAGGGTGGCACCGGCCTGCTCCAGGCAGGCGTGCAGCGCGGCGGCGGCCAGCCGGATGCCCTCCCGGCGGTGCTTGTCCAGCAGCTGCCCCTGTGCCTCCTCGACCAGCTTGCCCTCACTGTCCATATCGGATAGTGCGAGGTACCGCTGGTTGATGTGGCTGCCGAAGAACAGCGACCGGATGCGCTCGCTGGTGATCTGGTAGCGGTCGAGGATGTCCCGCTGCGAATACGCGGTGCCCGGGTTCGCGGTACCCACACCCAGCAAACGCGGAAAATCCGTCTTCGTACCCATAAACATGGTTGTTGACGCTAGCCAGGCGCGGCCCGGTGCGCTGTCAACCGACGCGGCGGACCGCGGCCGACCGAAGGGTTGGAAGCGGACATCCGCGCAGCTCACGGCCCGAAAGTCGCGGGTCCGCTACGGCGCGGGCGGGCCTGCGCGCGTCGGGCATCTGGCCGGAAATAGGGACTACGCCCGGATCTGCCCGGCATGTTGGCAATCCGGGTACCCTCGGTTCGTGCCCGCCCCCACCGCCGCACCTCACCGCCCGGACGCCGTGACGCCGTCCGGTGCCACGGCGCGCGTGCGGGCCCGGGACCGCGGCTGGCTCGGCCTGGACAGCGTGCGCGTGTTCGGGCCCTTCGCCGGGCT
>DATEJJ010000746.1:0-4685 GCA_035278125.1 Rugosimonospora sp. | reverse complement strand
CGAACAGCACGATGGTAGGCTCCACCACTGATCACAAACAAGATGAAATGTTGTACCGAGTCTGGTCAAGCGGCGACCTGATGGAATATCGTTTCGCCACTACAGCACTTCGACGAAAGCGTGTACCGACCATGCCCGGGGAGACCCGTTCGCCCGCGCTGACCCGGCGGGCGCTGCTCGGCCGTACCGCCGCGCTCGGGCTGCTCGCCGGCCCGGCCACCGGCCTGCTGGACGCGTGCGCCGGCGGCGGCTCCACCAGCGGTGCCGCCAGCACTGTCTCCGCCTCGCCGCGCAACCCGTTCGGCGTCAAGGACGGCGCCGCGCTCGACGTCGTCATCTTCGACGGCGGCCTCGGCCAGGAGTACGTCACCTACGCCGAACAGCGCTACGGCGCGAAGTATCCGGCCAGCAGGGCCAGGATCAGCCACCAGGGCATCCAGAAAATCAAGACGACCCTCCAGCCGCGCTTCGCCAACGGCACTCCCCCGGACCTGATCGACAACTCAGGCGCGGACCAGATCCCCAACGACGGCCTGTACAGCCAGGGTCAGCTCACCGACCTGACCCCGTTGCTGGACGCGCCCTCCTACGACGACCCGACCGTGAAGGTCCGGGACACCCTGCTGCCCGGCACCGTCGACGTGGGCTCCTTCGACGGGAAGATGTACGAGCTCAACTACGCCTTCACGGTCAGCGGCATCTGGTACTCCAGCTCCCTGTTCCGGACGAAGGGCTGGACCTACCCGGACACCTGGGACGGCTTCCTCGCGCTGTGCGCGACGATCAAACAGTCCGGCCTGTCGCCGTGGATCCACCAGGGCAAGTACCCGGACTACATGACCACACCCATCCTGGACCTGGCCTTCAAGGCGGGCGGCGCCGCGGTCGCGATCGCCGTCGACAACCTGGAACCCAACGCCTGGTCGCAGGAGGCCCTCCGGAACGCCGTCGAGGCGGTCTACCAGCTCGTCGCCCGCGGCTACGTGTACCCGGGCGCCGAGGGCCTGACCCACCTGGAGTCGCAGACCAAGTGGAACCAGGGCCAGGCGGCGTTCATCCCGTGCGGCTCCTGGCTGCCCAACGAGCAGAAGGACCAGACGCCCAGCGGCTTCGACATGGTCGTCGTACCGATGCCCAGCCTGTCCACATCGGACACGCTGCCGTACGGCGCGGTGCGCGCGAGTGCCGGCGAACCGTTCATCGTGCCCGCCCGCGCGAAGAACCGGGCCGGCGGCATGGAACTCCTGCGCACCATGCTGTCCAGGGACGCCGCGGCCAGGTTCGCCACGCTGACCAACTCGCTGTCCTGCGTCAAGGGCTCGGGCGCCAGCCTCACCGGACCCACCATCCGGTCGGAGAACGCCGCGCTCACCGCCGCCGGTACGCACCTCATCAGCTGGAAGTACCAGGACTGGTACGCCGACCTGCACACCGCCACGCAGAACGCGACCGGCGAGCTGATGGCCAACCGCTACAAGCCGGCCGACTTCATCAAGGCGGTGCAGGCGGCGGCGGACAAGGTCGCCAGGGACAGCACCGTGAAGAAGTTCACGCGCACCTCGTGAGGCCGGGAGCCCGTCTGTGATCCGGCAGGGCAAGTACCTGTTCGTGGCGCGGTTCCTCGCGCTGCCGCTCGCGCTGTACCTCGTCTTCGTCGTCTCGCCGTACCTGCAGACCGTCTACTACTCGCTCACCGACTGGCGGGGCTTCTCGTCGGCGGCCCCGTTCGTCGGCCTCCGCCAGTACGCGCGGGTCTTCCACGACGGCGTGTTCTGGATGGCGGTCGAGCACAATGGACTGTTCCTGCTCGTCCTGCCGATCGCCACGATCCTGCTGGCGCTGTTCCTCGCGTTCATGCTCAACCTGGGCGGGCGCGGGGACCGGGCCGGCGTCCGGGGCGTGCGCGGCGCGGCGGTGTACCGGATCGTCTTCTTCTTCCCGCAGGTGCTGTCGGTCGCCATCATCGCGGTGCTGTGGCAGCAGGTGTACCGCACCGACAGCGAGGGCCTGCTCAACCGGGCGCTCATCGCGGTGGGTCTGGTCGATCCCGACCGGCCGGTGCTCTGGCTCTCCGATCCGCGGCTGGTGCTGTGGTGCATCATCTTCGTCTCGCTGTGGAGCACGGCCGGCTTCTACATGGTGCTCTGCTCCGCCGCGATGCGGTCCATCCCGCGCGACATCGTCGAGGCGGCGATGCTCGACGGCGCCGGCCGCGGCCGGCTGTTCCTGCGCATCACCATCCCGCTGCTGTGGGACACCGTCCAGCTGTCCTGGGTCTACCTCGCCATCACCGCGATGGACGGTTTCGCCTTCGTCTTCATCATGACGCCGGACCAGGGCGGCCCGAACCACGCCAGCGAGGTGCTGGGCACCTGGGTCTTCTACAACGCCTTCGGCCGCGGCCAGCCGGCGCTCGCCTCGGCCATGGCGGTCGTCATGACGGCGGGCACGCTGGTGCTGGCCGCGGCATCGCTGCGGCTGAGCCGGCGGGAGCGGATAGAACTGTGAAGGGTGTACCCGGCGCGAGCGCCTTCTCGCAGGTGTTCCTCGCCTGCTGGAGCCTGATGGTGGCGGTACCGCTGCTGTGGGCGTTCGCCAGCGCCTTCAAGGACAACCGGGAGATCCTGGAGGATCCCTGGGGCCTGCCCGGCCGGCTGCGCTGGGCCAACTTCGCGCACGCGTGGAGCCGGGCGCACCTCGGGCAGTACCTCCTCAACACCGCCATCGTGGTCGGCCTCGGCGTGCTGCTGACCATGCTGCTCGGCTCGATGATGGCGTACGTGCTGGCCCGGTACGACTTCGTCGGCAACCGCGTCATCTACTACCTGATGGTCAGCGGCATCGCGTTCCCCGTCTTCCTCGCCCTGGTGCCGCTGTTCTTCGTGGTGAGCAACCTGCACCTGCTCAACACCTATCAGGGCCTCATCATGGTGTATGTCGCCTACTCGCTGCCGTTCACCGTCTTCTTCATGTACGCCTTCTTCCGCACCCTGCCGACCAGCATCGCCGAGGCCGCCATCATCGACGGCTGCTCGCACGACGCGCTGTTCTTCCGGGTCATGCTGCCGATGGCCCGGCCCGGGCTGATCAGTGTCGGCATCTTCAACGTGCTCGGGCAGTGGAACCAGTTCCTGCTGCCGACCACGCTCATGCAGCAGACCGGCCCCACCGACCCGGCCCGGAAGATGCTCTCCCAGGCGCTGGCCGACCTCGCCGTGCAGCAGGGCTACGCCGGCGACTGGGGTGCCCTGTTCGCCGGCCTGACCCTGGCCACCCTGCCGGTCCTCGCGGTGTACCTCGTCTTCCAGCGCCAGGTGCAGGCCGGGCTCACCGCCGGTACCCTCAGGTAAGGTGTGTCTACTGTGGATAGAGTCGCCTGGTTCACCACGGCGCGGTTCGGCCTGTTCATCCACTATGGACTGTACGCGGGCGCGGCCCGCCACGAGTGGGTGAAGCAGCACGAACGGCTCACCGACGCGCAGTACCAGCGCTACTTCGACCATTTCCGCGCCGACCGCTACGACCCGGCCCGGTGGGCGGCGGACGCGCGGGCGGCCGGGATGCGGTACGCGGTGCTCACCACCAAGCACCACGAAGGCTTCTGCCTCTGGGACTCGGCGCTGACCGACTACAAGGCCACCCGCACGCCCGCCGGCCGGGACCTGGTCGCCGAGTTCGTGGCCGCGTTCCGGGCCGAAGGGCTGCGCGTCGGTTTCTACCACTCCCTTGTGGACTGGCACCACCCGGACTTCACCATCGACGGCTGGCACCCGCAGTGGGACGAGCACGCCGACCCGGCCGTCCTCAACGCCGGCCGGGACATGCGGCGGTACGTCGAGTACCTGCACGGCCAGGTCCGCGAACTCATCACCGCGTACCGGCCGGACCTCCTGTGGTTCGACTTCTCGTACGCCGACGATCCCCGGGTCCGGGTCGGCAAGGGGCGGGCGGACTGGCACTCCGCGGAGCTGGTCGCGCTGGTCCGCGAGCTGGGCCCGGACATCCTGCTCAACGACCGGCTCGACCTGCCCGGCAGCGCGGACTTCGTCACCGCGGAGGAGGTGGCACCGCACGCGCAGCCGACCGTCGACGGCCGGCCCGTACCGTGGGAGGCGTGCCGTACGCTCAACGGCTCCTGGGGGTACGCCCCCGGGTACCAGCACTGGCTCGACCCCGGCCAGGTGGTACGGCTCCTGGTCGACAGCGTGGCCAAGGACGGCAACCTGTTGCTGAACGTCGGCCCGGACGCCCGCGGTGCGTTCGAACCCAGGGCCCGGCAGCTACTGCGTGCCGTCGGGTCCTGGATGGACGGTCACGCGGACGCGATCCACGGCGCCGGCCCGGCGCACCCCTTCGAGGCGCCGGTCGACTGCCGCCTCACCCGGGCCGGTGACCGGGTCTTCGTGCACGTCTTCGCCTGGCCGGCCGGCCACCTGGTGCTGCCCGGCCTCGCCGGTCGCGTCAGCTACGCCGCCTTCCTGCACGACGGTGCCGAGGTACCCACCGCCGAGATTGCCGGCGCGCCACCCGGGTCACTGGTGCTGCGCCTGCCGATCGACCGCCCCGACGTGCTGGTACCCGTGGTGGCGCTCACCCTCCGGCCGTAGCCCCGGTCAGCCGGGCATGCACCCGGGCCGGCGGCGCGAGCCCGGCCGCCCGCAGCGCCAGCCAGGCCGCGCCGGTCG
>DATEJJ010000745.1:0-3108 GCA_035278125.1 Rugosimonospora sp. | reverse complement strand
AGCCGCTGGTTGAGCTGGCCGATCTTCTCGGTGAGCGTCATCCGGCCCAGCAGGTCCCGTACCCGCTCCGCGACGGGCAGGTCGGGCCGGCGGAACGGGGCTACGGCCACAGCAGCCGCTCGACCCCGCGCGCGGCGAGGTAGTCACCGTCGCCGGCGTGCTCGGCCCGTACCACGGCGGGCCGCTCGCCCTGCTCCCGCAGGCCCATCCACGCCTCGAAGTACCGGCCACCCGGGCCGGACACCGAGCGGTTGGCGTGGTCGCAGTCCAGCACCAGCGCGGTGGTACGCGCGGCGGGCGGCGGCCGCTCCCGCAGCCGCGCGACGGTGTCGGCGATCGCGTGCCCGATCGGCTTCACCGCGCCGGTCGAGTCGATCAGCCCGAGCGTGTGCTCCAGCTCCGGGAAGTCGAGCAGCGCGCGGTCCACATCGTGCGAGCACCACCAGGTGACACCCCAGACGCCGGCGCAGTCGAGTGCGTTGTGGACGGTCCGCCGGGCGAACTCGGGCGCGTCCGCGACGGGTACGTGCGGCTGCGGCGCGCCGACCTCCTGTACCCACACCATCCGGTGTGGACGGTCGGCGTACGCCTTGGCCAGTTCGACACCGTACTCGGCGAGGTGGGTGGCGGGTACCGACAGCGCGCCGTACCGCCGGGCGCAGTCACCGGTGAACACCCACGGGTGCACGGTGGTCAGGGCGCCCTTGCGCGCGGATGCCTGCGGGGTGAACGGGTGGCCGTCGTCGTACCAGGCCGCGTCGTACGCGGAGTGCGTCACCAGCCGGCCGGGGAACGCCGCGGTGGCCGCGTCCAGCAGCGTGTCCAGCCAGGTGTCGATCTGCGTCACGGTGGCCGGGTTGTCCCCCACCAGGTTGTTCAGTTCGTTGCCGAGCTGGAGGCAGAGCACGTTGCGCCGGGTACCCAGCGAGGCGCCCAGCCGGCGCAGCAGCTCGACCTGGGCCGCGGCCACGTCGGGATCGGTGAAGATGTTCCGGGCGTGCCGGGTCTGTGTCCACGATGGATAGAACTCGAAGCTGGACAGGTGACCCTGGATGGCGTCCACCGCGACGTCCAGCCCGCAGTCCGCGGCCACGTCGACCAGTGCCAGCAACTGCGCCGCCGCCGCCTCGCGGACCGTACCCCGGTTGGGTTGCAGCAGCGGCCACAGCGGGAACACCCGGATGTGGTCGAGGCCGAGCGCGGCGATCTGGAGCAGGTCCGCGCGCGTCTCGTCCGGGTCGAAGTCCAGCCAGGCGTGGAACCAGCGCCGGCGCGGCGTGTAGTTGACCCCGAACCGCGGCACGCGTCACCGGCTCCGCGCGACCCGCTTGCGCGGCGCGGCCTGCCGCCGGCCGGCCGCTGTCTTGGTCCGCGCGGTGCCGCCCCGCCCGCTGACCGTGTGCTCGCCGGCGATGTGGTCGGTCAGCGCGAGCGAGGCGCTGGCCTGTTCGTAGGTCAGCTGCGCGACCCGCACGTAGAGGCAGTCGATCAGCAGCAGCACCGAGTGCCGGGAGCCGACCGCGCCGTGCCGGAAACTGGTCTCCATCCCCGACGTGACCAGGCGGATGTCGGCCTCGCGGGCCAGCTGCGAGCGCGGGTCGCTGGTGACCGCGACCGTGACGGCGCCGCGCCGGCGGGCCAGCGCCAGCGGCTCCACCGTCTCCCGGGTCGAGCCGGAATGCGAGATGCCGATGGCGACGTCGGCCGGGGTGAGCAGCGCCGCCGAGGTCTTCGCGGCGTGCACCTCGGTCCAGCCGCGCACCGCGCAGCCGATCCGGAACAGCCGCATCTCGGTCTCCTCCGCGACCGCCCCGCTGCCGCCGATGCCGTACACGTCGACCCGGCGGGCCTTGGCGACCGCCTGCGCGGCCCGGCCGAGCGCCTCCCGGTCCATCCGCTCCACGGTCAGCTGGATCGCGCGCACGTCGGCCTGGGCCACCACGTTGATGACGTGTTCGAGGTCGTCGGTGGGCGCGATGTCGGGACCGATCTCCGAGGTGCCCCAGGTCGCCGAGCCGCTGCGGCCCCGCTCGTGCGCGAGTTCGATGAGCAGGTGCTGGTACGAGTCGAGCCCGACCGCGCGGCAGAAGCGCGTGATGGTCGCCTGGGACGTGCCGGTGCGGCGCGCCAGCTCGGCGGCCGACAGGTAGCCGAGCGAACCGGGCTTGGCGAGGATCAGCTCGGCCACCCGGCGCATCGAGTCGGACAGGCGCGGCAACTCGGCCTGGATCAGCGCGGTGACGTCCGTCGTCGCCGTGCCGCCCGGGCGCCCGGTCGCTTGCATCATGCCCGCCCTCTCCGCCACAGTGGTTCGTAGTTTCATCGATGTGCTTGTAGGATGGTTTATTGTACCAGGGCACGATGCCCGTACCGCGATCCTCCGGGGAGCCAGCCGTGCCCACCGCAACAGTCAATGCGGCATTGTTCGTACAGCGGAGCCTGGCCCGGCTCAGCCAGGTCGCCGGTGCCTCGATGGACCGGGTCGGCGAGGCGGCCCGCCTGGTCGCCGACTGTATCGCGGCGGACGGGGTGGTACACGCCTTCGGGACCGGACACTCCCAGGCCGCGGTGATGGAGCTGGCGGGCCGGGCCGGCGGCTTCATCCCCACCAACCGCATCGGCCTGGGCGACATCGTGCTGTACGGTGGCGAGCCGCCCGAGGCGCTGGCGAACCTCTTGCTGGAGCGGGAACCGGGCCTGGCCCCGCGGCTGTACGCGCTGGCCGCGCCGCGACCCGGTGACGTGTTCGTCATCATCTCCAACTCCGGCGTGAACAACGTGGTGGTGGAGATGGCACTGCGGGTACGCGAGGCCGGGCACCGGCTCATCGCGGTCACCTCGGTCGAGCACACCACCGCCGTACCGGCGCGGCACCCGAGCGGCCAGCGGCTGGCCGACCTCGCCGACGTGGTACTGGACAACGGCGCGCCCGCCGGGGACGCGCTGCTCGACCTGCCGGGCGGCACCGCGGTGGGCGCGCTCTCCTCGCTGACCGCCGCGCTGCTCATCCAGATGGTGGTCACCGAGGCGACCGGGCTGCTGCTCGCCGCCGGGCACACGCCGCCGGTGTACCGCTCCTCGAACGTGCCCGGCGGGTACGAATACAAC
>DATEJJ010000744.1:0-21960 GCA_035278125.1 Rugosimonospora sp. | reverse complement strand
CGGTGCTGACCCGCTACTCCGTACTGGCGCAGACCGCGGTCGTGACCCTGGTGCTGACCGGTACCTACCAGGCGTGGCGGATCCTGCGCGGCGACCCGCTCACCGGGTCGGGGTACACCCGCCTGCTGGTTTTCAAGGTGGCCGCGTTCGGTGTGCTGTTGTGTCTGGGCGCCGCGTCGCGCTCCATGGTCCGGCGCCGGTACCTGCGCCCGCTGCGGGCGGCGGCCGGCGGACCGACCCGGGCGGAGGCACCGCGCTCGGCGCGGCGGGAGGCCCGCCGCACCCGCCGCTACGACGTGGCCGCGCTGCGCGTGATGCGCCAGTCGGTCGCGCTGGAACTGGCCATCGCGGCGGGTGTACTCGGGCTCACCGCGGCACTGGTGGCCAGTTCGCCGCTCGCGCCGGGTCCGAGCCTGCGACCGGCGGGTGTCTACAATGGACCCTACCGGACGGAAGTCGCGCTCACCGGCGGCGGCAGCGTGCTGGTGTGGCTCGACCCGGCCCGGCCGGGCAGCAACGATCTGGTCCTCGACGTGCGCGACGGGTCCGGTCTCAACCGTGGCGTGCCCGAGGTGCGGGCGAACCTGGTGGGGCTGGCCCCGGTGACCGCCCCGGCGCCGGTCACCCTCACCCGTACCGGTGTCGGGCAGTACGTGGCGCACCGGCTACCCCTCATCGGCGCCGGTACCTGGCGCCTGGACATCACGGTACGCACCTCGGACATCGACGAAGAACGGGTGTCCGCCATGATCCCGGTATCCTGAGCCGGCGAAATACGGTGGCCCCGGACCTCGCGGTCCGGGGCCACCTTCTGTCAGCTACAGCGGGGACAGATCCTCCAGCGTGGTGTCGCCGGGCACCACGCGGAAGATGCCCCACATGCCGGCCGCCGTGAACTGCTGGCGGGCGTCCCGGTACAGGTAGTCGCCGGGCTGTGCCTGTGGCCCGCCGGCACCGCCGACGAGGACCACGTTGAGCGTCTCCCCCGCGCCCACCGAGCGCGCCACGGCCAGCGCCGAGCGCCTGTCGGTGGTGCCGTTCCACATGCCCGGTTCGCGCGGGAACTCGTGCCCGGCGACCATGAACGAGTGGAACTGTTCGGACGCGCCGACCGCCACCCGGAAGATGACCGGGTCGCCCGCGTACGCGCGGACCACCGGCGTCTTCGGGTCGCCGTACACCGCCGAACTGAACGGGTTCGAGTAGTCCGGCGACGGTTTCGGCGGTGCGGTGGTCAACCCGAGCCGCACAGTCAGCGGCTCGCTCTGGTAGTTGACCGTGGTGAACCCCTTGTCCGCCACGGCCGGGTTGCCGGCGGAGAACGTGCTGTTGAGACCCGCGCCGGCGACCACGTCCTGGTACGGCACGATGCTGCGCCCCAGGTGCTGGTCGCTGGTCTGGAGGGTCAGCGCGAACTCCCGGAACCCGGTGCCGTCGGGCAGCCGGATGATCGCCTGGGTACCCGTGCGGGTGGCGTTGAACGCGGCGTTGGTGGAACTGTCCGACCAGGTCGAGCCGGACGGCTCCACGATGACCATGCCGTACGCGCCGTGCCGCTGCGAGTCCTCGCTCCCGATGTTGCGGAAGACGTTGGTACCCAAGGACTTGTCGGCGTAGAAGCGGTACGTCGTGCTGCCGCCGATGGGTACGGTGGTGTCCGGATTCAGCCCGACCGCCCCGCCACCCGAGGTCTGCGGGTTGCCCAGCAGCTTGCTCAGGTCGAAGCCGGCCCGGGTACCGCCGTAGAGCGAACCCGCGCTCACCTCGTTGTGCAGCGTGACCTGGAGGCACTCGCTCTGGTCGACCCGCAGGACGAGCGGCTCCGGTTTCCTGGTCCCGGCCTTGATGGCGGCCACATCGGAGGTCAGCGCGTACATCACTCCCTTCGTGTCGGGGAACTGGCTGGGCAGCGTCTGGTTGAACACGGACACGTCATAGGCGCGGGTATCCGCCGAGCCGGGACACGGGTCCGCCGAGTTGGACACCACACCGGACTGGCTGGCCGGCGGTGGGTTGGGGCCGGGGTTCTGCTGGGTGTTCCCGGTCGTCGGGGACAGCAGCGGGAAGCCGGCACCGTCGGGTGGCGAGTTGCGCCCCGGCAACACTTCCAGGTCGCCGCGCGCGTGGTCGTACACCCGGAAGATGCCCCACGCCCCGGTCTCGAACGAGTTGTTGCGGGTGCTGTAGTACAGGTAGTCGCCGGACAGCCGGGCCGGTCCACCCGCACCACCGTCGAGCACATAGTCGAAACGCTCCGAGATCCCGGTGGTGGCGGTGTCGGTCAACTCGCCGTCGTCGCTGAACCGCTCCATCCGGAACCGGTGGCCCTGGATACGCAGCGCCTCGTCGCGGTCGTCGATGCCGAGGGTACGGATCACCACCGGGTCGCCCGCGTACGCCCGGAAAAGTGGTGTCACCGGGTCGCCATACTTCACCGAGGAGAACACGTACGGATCCACCGTGGCCACCGTGGCGTTCACCGTGTTGCCGCCGGTGCCGTCATTGACATTGCTGGTGGTACTCCGGCAGACCTGCCCGTCGAACTCCTGTCGCTGGTCGGTGGTTGCGGGATCGTTCGGGGTACTGCCGGGGGGCACCCGTTCGCCGACGGGTGCGGCGCGCAGGTTGATGGAGCCCTCCTCGCACTCCTGACCGAAGTCCCGGTTCATCCCGAGGATGCCGAAGAATGCGGGGTTGGTCAGCTCGGGTCTGCCTCGTCGTCCGTTCCCGAGGAAGACCATGAACTCCCGGAAGCTGCCGTTCTGGCCCGCCCCTACGGATCCGGAGGTGTGGATGTCGGCCATGGTGCCGCTGCGGATGGCGGCGCCGGTCACCGGGTCGTGGTATGTGGCGCCGGCGGGCTCGATGATGTGCGCGCCGAACAGCCCGTGCGCCCACGACTGGATGCCGTTGACGTGGTCGTGCCAGAACACCGTGCCCGAGTCGACGTCGGAGTACCAGCGGTACTGCACGAACTCGACGGTGGCCGGTTCGCCCGGGGCGTGCGCCTGGCCCAGCGGCTGGTCCACGGTCACCGTGCCGGCATCGAGCGCTGTGATCTTCCGTACCTCGATGTCCGTGCGGCCCACGCCGATACCGATGGAGATGCCCACCCGCAACCGGTTGGTATCGCTGACGGGCACGGTACTGGCGCCGGCCGCCACGTCCGCCGTCACCGTGCGGTTCTCCTGGTTGTCCGCGTACACCGACTGCTCGTAGGAGAACCCGGTGATCACCCCGTCCGAAGCCTGCGGGTCGAACTGCACGAAGTGCGTGTGCATGTTGACCTTCTGCTGGATGGCCGGGTTGAGCTCATTGCTCAACGTGATCGCCACACAGTCGCCCACATTCGACCGGATCACCAGCGGATCCGCCGGCCTGGTACCGGCCAGCACCGCACCCTTGTCCTCGTTGAGGACGTAGATCTCGCCGTTCTGGTCGGTTTCCCGGACCGTCTCCTTGATGGGCACACTGATCGCCGTGACGTTGTATGTGCGCACCGGTGCGCGCGATGGACACAATCCGTCCGGGCGGTTGGCGCTCGCGGTGCTGCCCAGGTACGGCGTACCGCTGTGCCCGTTGGGTGAGAAGGGCGGTCGTTTACCGAGGTGCGGGCGCAGCAGCGGCCAGGCCGGCCGGCCGTTGCGCGGATCGAACAGGATCTCCGGCCGCTGCCCGGGGTTGGCCGAGGTGTAATCCGGCCACACCGTGGTGTCTTCTGGTTCACCGAGATAGTCCGGTGCGCTCGCGGTACCCGACCTGGCCCAGTCCCAGACCGTCGCGTCCTGGTCGGAGAGCCGCGCACCCGGCGGTGGCAACTGGCTCTCCACGAGGTCCTCCAGCGCGACCTGGGTACCCGGGTCGGCCAGGTCGGCCCGCGGTACCACCGTCCTGCCCTCGATGGTGCGGCCCAGCAGCCCGGCCGCGGTGACCCCGGCGGGTGCCGCGGTCCGGCCGGGCAGCGTCGCGATGTCCGGCTGGCTCGTGTTGTACACCCGCCAGAAGCCCCACATCCCGGCGATGTAGTGGTGCGCGATGTGGCAGTGGTACAGGAAGTCACCCGCCGCCTGCTGGCAGCCGCCCGCGCCACACTCGTGTTCCAGGTTGAACGACTCGGACGGGCCCAGCGTCTGCGAGTCCAGCCGGATGGACTTCGCGTGCTGGATCGGCGTCTTCTCCAGCCCGCCGTCGATGTCGGTGTCGTCGGCGTTCGGGTTCATCCGCCACCGGTCACCGCCACCGTGCAGGTGGTGTACGTGCAACTGCTCGAAGCCCGGATGCACCAGCCGGGTCTTGGTCGGCTCCCCCAGGTACGAGCGGGGCATCGGGGTGGCCGGATCGCCGAACATGTACGACCCGTACGCCAGCGACTCGTTCGCCTGCAACAGCGCATCGGTCTGGCCGCGCTGCCCCAGCAGGTTCAGCCGGCGGAAGAACGGCTCGCTCCGGTAGTTCAGCGCCCGGCCGCCGGGGCGGTACGAGCGGGTGTCGGAGCCACCGTTGCTGATCGGCTGATCGTCCACCATGGGCAGTGGCGCACCCAGCCCGTCCGGGTCGGCGGGCACGTGCGGCTGTCCGTCCTCGCGCGGGGGCCGGCGCAGGTTGAAGTTCTCGTCCCCGATCTCGTGGTACATGATGGTGAATTCGCGGAACGCCGGGCCGCTGCCCGGTGCCACCATCGCGTCCCAACTGCTGAACGTCGCGTTGTCGGTCATGTCCTGGCCGGTGCGCGCGTCGTACCAGCGCGACCAGGCCGGCTCGGCGACCAGCGCGCCGAACAGACCGTGCGCGGTCAGCTGGGTGGATTCGCCGCCGCTGCGGAACACCCGCGCGCCCTCGCCCAGCAGCGGGTCGAGGTAGAAGCGGTAGGTGTGGGTACCACCCGGAGGCACCATGACGCTGCCCGGGTTGTTGCCCGCGGCCTCGCCGTTGGCACCACCGGCCGCGTCGTACGAAACGCCCTGCATGTCGATGGAGACTGAGGGGATTCCGCCCGCCTGGGTGATGACCGGTGTGGTGGACAGGCCCGGCCCGCCGCGCGGCGGCGCGGTGAGCTTGTTGGTCAGGTTGATCACGACGCAGGTGCCCAACGTCGCGCGCAGCACCAGCGGCTGGATCGGGTCCGCGCCCAGTCCGGTGGAGACCTTGGCGCCGGCGGTCGCCCCGTTCGGGTCCTTGGCGGCCGCCTGCAGCGCGGCCTCCTGCGCCCGGACGTCGTGCTCCCTGCCGGCCAGGGTGTACATGAAGGCGAACGGGTCGTGGTCGCCGAAGCGGTCGATGGTGAGGTCCACGTTGATGGCGGACACGTCGAACGTGACGGTGGGCGCCGCGGCACATCCTCCGGTGCCGGCCACGGCCGGCCTGGCGCCGACCAGCGGCACCTTGTCCACAATGGACGGCGGGGTGACCACCATGGCGGCCGGCAGCAGCACGGCCGAGGCCAGGGCCAGCCGCCGGCGCAGCCCGACCCAGCGGTGCCGCTGCCGGCCGCGCTGCGCGCTCAGCCGGGAGATCAGCAGGTACGCCGCGGCGAACAGCACCGGCTGCACCACGACCACCCGGCGCAGCACCCCGGCCAGTCCAGCGGTACCCGGTGCCGGACCCACCGCGCCCAGCACGATCTGGTGCACCAGCGGGCGTACCTCGGCCAGCGGTACCAGCGCCACGAGGCCGCACAGGGACAGCGCGGCAGCCCGTACCGCGGCGGAGCGGTCCCCGGCCGTGCCGGGTACCAGCCGATCGGCCGCGGCGACCGCGACCGCCAGCACCGGCAGGCACAGCATCCAGTCGACCAGGCCGGTCAGGACCTGCCCGCCAGCGGCGGTACCCCCGTCGCCGGTGACCAGGTCCAGTACGTGCAGCGCGCCCGCCAGCACAGTGGCGAGCCCGACGGTCAGCGCGGCCCGGCGTCGCAGTTCTGGGGAGAACCTGTCGCGTCCCGCGACATCAGCGACGCCGGCCCGCCGGAAAGTTCGCATCACGAACCCCTTTCTGGGCAGCGTTTTCCTCCGTCCGGCGGGTGTCCACCGGCGGCCTGGAGCTGGCGGTGCCACCGCACCGCCGGTTGGTGCGCAACCGGGGCGTCGCGCCGTGGAGAGTTATCCGCCGTGCACGTGCGGAGCCGCGGAGCCGCCGATCCGCAGGATCAGTTCGGCGTTCCGGCCGCCGTGTTTCCAGTCCACATAGAACCCGGCGGACCCGATCCGCTGTGCGGGTACGTCGAAGAAGAGGACGCCGTCCACCGCGCTACCCGCCGGCAACCGGCTCAGCCCGGCGAATGTGTCGCCGACGGGCGGCCAACGGCCGCGATCGCGCGAGCGCAGGACAAACTCCGCGGCGGGGTCGACCGCGGTACTGGACCGGGACTGGTTCACCACACTGAGGGATACCTCCAGCCGGGCCTGTCCCGGCCCGGGCATGCCGGGCATCATGGACAGCGGCATCTGGTATCCGTGGGGATCGCCCATGGTATCGGGGTCCATCTGCACCCAGCCGGCGGTGACCACCGTCGCGGCGAGGCTGTCGACATGCGCCTCGACCACCGGCGGGCCGGTCCGGGGCACCCCGAACAGCACCGCTTGCGCCGCGCCCAGCACCGCTAGCAGAGCACCGATCACGACCAGTAGCCACGGCCGCGGGCGTGGAATCCGTCGCATCATGTGCCCCTCTATTCGCGGCGTTGAACCGACACCGGACAGCCTGCGTATTCCATAGGCCGCTGTCGTTGACACTGGGCGAATGCTAGCCGCGGACCCGTGGCCCCGAGTAATGCCGAGAATCCCCCGGGATCCCGGAAAACCCCCGCAACCCATAGGGGTTTCCCGGGTACTCCAATCCCCCGGGAGCAGCTACGTAAGGCGACAGTTGTCTCTTTCGCGGTACGCGTCGCGAGGGCGCGTCCTATAGTCGCGGTACTGGCGGGTCTATTGCGTGTACCGGACCGGTCACACCATTTCCGCGCGGCCCGTACGGTCGCTCGCGCGCAGACCGGGCGACACACGAGGGAGGCGACCATGAGTCCGAGCCATCGACCCGACCCCGCCACTCTGCTCGGCACCTGGGACAGCACGGACCGGGGCGACACCGGCGGCATCCTGCGGCTGCGGGTGACCGTGGGCGGCGGCATCGGACTGCGCGCGTGGGACGCCGACGGGCACGACTGGGGCACGGTACCGGCTCAGGTGTACGCACACACGCCCGACGCCCCGGACGCCTGGGCGCTGACCGCGAGGTACGACCTCGGCGACCGGCGCACCGCCATCTCGGCGTACGGCAAGACCGGCATCCTCGTCCTCACCACCTACACCGGCTACCGCGGCACCGACCCGCGGGCGGCGTCCTTCACCCGGGCCTTCTGCTATCCGGTACCGGACGGGACCACCGACCCGGCGCCAGGCGGGCAGCGGCGCACCGACCCGACCGGGCCGGTGGACCCGGGACCGCTCGCCGGGACCTGGGTCAACTTCGACCCGCAGGCGACCGGCCTGGCCGGAGTCGAGGTACGCCCGGACGGCACCGGCCTGCTGGTCCAGCCGCGCGGCACCGGCCACCTGCTCCCCCGCGAGTGGCAGACCGCCGCCGGGCCGGTGTACCGGGACGCGACCGGTACCTCCTCCGCGGCCGCCGTCGCGTTCACCGCCGATTTCCCGCTCTCCGGCGGTAGCGCCGGCATCGTCGGGTACGTGAACCGGCGGCTGCTCACCATCGAATGCGCGGTACGGCCCGCCGGTACGGACTCGTCACCGTACTTCGTCCGCGAACACTTCTACGCGGTCAACCCGTCCACATAGGACCGGGCCATGGGCAGGCGGCCCGATCCGGTCGGCGGTACCGTAGGTGTGCCGGTCGGCGCAGCGACCGGCGACACTGGAGGTTTCCATGACATCCCGGCGTACCGCTCTGGCGATCGCCGCGGCCGGCGTGCTCACCACGGTCACCGGCTGCGGCGGCTCCCGGCGCTCATTGGCGCACCGGGTCTCGACCCCGGGACCGTCGTCGCCGTCGCCGTCGCCCACCCATTCCTTCGGGCCCTCCCACGCGCTGACGGGCGGCAACGGTCCGGACGGGTCGGTGACCTCGACCGGCACGGCGGCTGTGGCGCTGACCTTCGACGACGGGCCCGACCCCGTCACCACGCCGCAGCTCCTCGACCTGCTCGGCCACAACAACATCAAGGCCACCTTCAACCTGGTCGGGTTCCGGGCCCGGGACACCCCCACCGTGGTTGCCCGGATGGCCGCCGAGGGGCACACCATCTGCAACCACTCCTGGCAGCACCTGATGGATCTGGGTAAACGCCCGCTGGCCTACCAGACCTGGGACCTGACCCACACCACTGCCTTCATCAACAAGGCGGCACCCGACACGCCGGTCAGGTACATGCGCGCCCCGGGCGGGAACTTCACCCCGCAACTGGTCGACCTGATCCGCCAGCAGGGCATGACCCCGCTGTACTGGGACGTCGACCCCCGCGACTGGGACTCGGCCAGCTACGGCCACGGCCCATCCATGGTCTCCCACATCGTCAGCAGCGTGCAGGCACACGTCAAACCGGGCCGCATCGTGCTCTCCCACGACTGCAAGCACCCCGACACCATCGCCGCGTACGCCACCCTGCTGCCCTGGCTCAAGGCACGGTACACCCTGATACCGCTACCGGTCTGAGGACGGCGTGACGGATCCGGCCGGACACACCGCGACGCGCCCAGGGGGTCAGGTGCATCGCCCGTTCGGGTACCCGCCGAGAATGGACTGCCCTGCCGGCGGATGCGTCGTGGTCAGCTTGCCGACGACGCACGCGGGAGGTATCGCCACCACGTAGGTGATGATCGGTCCGGCCCGGGTGGCGCCGATCCGGAGGGTCGCGTCAGTGTACCCGGCGCGGGCCAAGGCCGCGGCGATGATGGTGACATCGCCGGGTACCAGTTGCCGGATTCCGACACGACGGCTCGGGCTGGCGCACGGCCCCGGGGTGGGGCAGGCGATATCCGGAGGCAGGATCGGGCACGGGGCCGGATCGGGGGCCGCGCACCAGTCGATTGTGGACACCGCCTGGAGGATCTGCGGCGACCGGGCTGCCGCGGCAAGCCGTTGGCTGGTCGTCAAATCGATCCGCGCCCACCCGCCGGCCGGGCGGCACACCACCTGCCCACCGGCGGCGGCGCAGCCCACGATGCGGCGGACCGGGCCGGACGCGGTGAGGCCCGCCGGGTACCGCGACACGGCCACGTTGGATCCGCGCCCCGGCCCGGCCACGGATACGCCGACCGCCACGGCGGCCAGGGTCACGCAGACGATGCCGGACACCAACCACGGCGCCGACCACCGTCGCCTCCTGCCGCCTGACCCGTCGGGCGAACCCACCATGCCGGCAACCTAACCGCGGGACGCGGTGTACCTGCTCGGGTGAACCGCCCCACACCGCAACCCGCGCAGCCGGGATCCGTTCACCGGTACGGTCCTTGTCCTCACAGAAGGCAATGCCTGTACCTCGTGCATCATTGGTACGTGGCTCGGGACACCGGCTCAGGTGTTTGTACGCGCTCGCCGACCCGTTCGGTCTTCGCCCAGGCGTGGGTCCTCACCGCCGTCCGCCAGCTGACGCGGGCCCACCCGGACCTCGACGTCGTGTTCCCGCTGCACCCCAACCAGGCGTTGCACCACGACATCCGCACCGCACTCGGCGACCAGCCACAGGTCCGAGTCACACCCCCACTCGGTTACCCGGAGCTGTTGCGCACCCTGGACCGGGCGCACCTGGTGCTGTCCGACTCGGGCGGAATCCTGGAAGAGGCGGTCACCCTACGCACACCGGTCGTGGTGCTACGCGACGTCACCGACCGGCGAGGCACCGCGCAACCCGTTCGGGGACGGGCAGGCCGCGGTACGTGCCGAGCAGGCGGTGGCCTGGCTGCTCGGCCAAGCCGACCGACCGGAACCGCTCCGGCCTCCGACCCAGCGCACTCCGCTCCCTAGCCACCGGGCCTGACCCTGGGCCTGCCGGTGCGCAGCAGGGTCTGGGTCAGGGTGTGCAGGGTGTCGCGCAGGCGCGCGGACTCGCCGTGCTGTAGGAGGTGCCGGACCTGGTCGCTGTGCAGGGAGCTGAGCAGGATGTGCGCGAGCAGCTCGGCGTCCAGGTCGGGCCGGGCCGTCGCGATCAGCCCGGCCACGTGCGCGTGCCAGGTCAGGTAGATCTCGTTGTGGTGACGGGTACCGGCGGCCGGCTCCTGGTTGGCGAGGGCGTGGTCGTAGGCCCTCATCAGCGCGCTGTTGCGGGTGGCGATGTCGATGACGGCGTCGAAGAATGCGGTGAGGCGGGCGACCGGGGGTGCGCCGGGTCCCAGCGGCGGCGGGCCGCTCGCGATCGCCTCCTGGAGTTCGTGTACCCGCTCCAGGATGAGCGCGCGCAGCAGGCCGGTACGGCTGCCGAAGCGGCGGAAGACGGTGCCCTTGCCGACGCCGGCGGTGGCCGCTACCTCGTCCAGCGAGATGTGCTCGGCGCCGCGCTCGGCCAGCAGGTGCTCGGTCGCCTGCAGGATGGCGCGGCGGTTGCGGGCGGCGTCGGCTCGTTCCACAACTCATCTCTCTATACGGACTGGCGGTCCGGATAGTAGAGTGGCGTGCGTAACCGGACTGACAGTCAGCTTACCGCGATTCGGAGGGTGGCGTATGCGCGCGGTGGTCATGCACGAAACCGGTGGACCGGAGGTGTTGAGGCTGGAGGAGGTGCCGGTGCCTGTGCCAGCAGGAGGGGAGGTGCTGGTACGCATCGAGGCGGTCGGGTTGCACTACGCCGAGACGCGGGCGCGGGCTGGCGCGTTTCCGGCCGGCGACCTGCCCCGGACCGTGGGCATCGAGGGGGTCGGCACCGTCGCGGATGTCGGCGATGGTGTGCACGATGGACTGGTCGGTACCCGGGTGCTGGTGATCCTGGTGGAAGGTATGGGTACCTGGGCGGAGTACGTGACCGCACCCGTCACCGCGACGGTACCCGTACCCGACGGGCTGGCCGCCGTCGCCGCCGTCGGCACCGGTCTGTCCGCGGGCGTGGCGCTGGCGCTGGTACGGGCGGGGCGGGTGGCCGGCGGGGAGTCGGTACTCGTGGAGGCGGCGGGCGGCGCGATTGGCGGGTACCTCGTACAGTTCGCCCGCGCGGCGGGAGCCGGCCGGATCGTGGCGACCGCCGGCAGCCAAGCCAAGCGGGAGCAGGCCCGGAAACTCGGTGCCGACGTCGTTGTCGACCACCGGGAAAGCGACTGGCGTACGCGGGTACCCGGCGGGTTGGATGTGGTCTTCGAGTCCATCGGCGGTACGGACGCCGTGCCGCTGCTGGACGCGTTGACCCCGGGTACCGGCCGGATGGTGTTCTACGGTCTGCTCAGCGGGGAGGCGCTCGCGGTGACCCCGATGGATCTGCTGGTGCGGGGCGTGACGCTTGTCGGCTTCGGTGGGCGCCCGTCGACCGGGCTGGCGCGGGTGGCGCGGGAACTGCCGGAGGTCCTCGCGGCGGTGGCGCGAGGGCGGCTGCTGCCCTTGGTGGACCAGGTGTTGCCGCTTTCGCAGGCGGCGCAGGCGCACCGCCGGATGGAGCAACGCGAAGCCGTCGGAAAGCTCGTCCTCGCGACCGGAGGGGACGCGAGGCACTAGCCTGGCCTGGTGGTACGACGGTCACTGAGTTCGGTACGCCTGGCGGAGGTGCTGGGTGTGCTGGCCATGGCCACCGACCTCGGGCTCGGCCTGCCGATGGAGCACGCGATCCGGGCCTGCCTGCTGGGCGTCGAGCTCGGTCGGCGCGTCGGGCTCGGACGCGACGAACTGGCCGACCTGTACTACCTGACCCTGGTACGGATGCTTGGCTGTACCGTCGACTCCGGCGAGTACGCCTACTACTTCGGTGACGAGGTGCGTTTCTCCCGCGACACCCAACACCTCGACTACGGCGACCAGGCGGCGTTCGGCCGGTGGGTGATGCAGTCGTTCGGGGCCGACCACCCGGCCGAGGTACGCCAGCGGATGGTGGACCGGCTGTTCGAGTACTCGCCGCAGCGCCGCCAGGGCAACCTGGCCGGGCACTGCGAGGTCGCGCGGATCCTCGCCAACCGGTTGGGCCTGTCCGCCGGAGTCGTCGACGGGCTGGGGTACGTGTTCGAGCGGTGGGACGGCACCGGCGTACCCGACGGGGTGGCCGGACCCGACCACCCGCTGATCGCCCGGATCCTGGCGCTGTGCAACGAACTGGAGGTACACCACCGGCTCAGCGGTCCCGCCGCGGCGATCCGGATGGCGCGCGAGCGCAGTGGCGGCGCGTTCGACCCGGACCTCGTCACCGCGTTCTGCACCGACGCCGACGACATCCTCGGCCGCCTCGGACTTGCACCGCTGTGGGACGAGTTGCTCGCCGCGGAGCCGACCCCGCACCGGGTCGCGGACGAGCCGACCGTACTGGCCGCCGCCCGGGTCATGGCCGACTTCGCCGACCTCAAATCGCCGTACCTGACCGGACACTCGACCCAGGTCGCCGACCTGGCGGTGGCCGCGGCGCAGCGGCTGCCCGACCCGGGCGATCTCGTCCTGCTCCGCGTCGCGGCGCTGGCACACGACCTGGGTCGGGTCGGCGTCACCGCGGCGATCTGGGACAAACCTGCCCCACTGTCCGATGTGGAGTGGGAGAGCGTTCGGCTGCATCCGTACTACTCGGAGCGCCTGCTGGTCCGCTCGGCTGCGCTGGCCCCGGCAGCCGCCCTGGCCGGCCACCACCACGAACGGTTGGACGCCAGCGGCTACCACCGCGGCGCGAGCGCTCCGGCACTGTCCATCGGGGCCCGGGTCCTCGCCGCCGCCGACGCCTACCTCGCCATGCGCCAGGCGCGTGCGTACCGACCGGCACTCGATCCCGACCACGCTGGAGCACAGCTGCGGCAGCTGGCCCGCGAGGGTGCGCTGGACGCCGCCGCCGTCAACGCGGTGCTGGCCGCCGCCGGAGACACCGGTCCCCGGGTACGCCCACCGTGGCCGGCCGGCCTGACCGACCGCGAGGTGGACGTCCTGCGCCGCATCGCCGCGGGCGACTCCATCCAGCAGGCCGCGACGCAGCTGCGCGTGTCCCCCAAGACCGTCGACTTCCACCTGCAGAACCTGTACGCGAAGGCCGGCGTGACCACCCGCGCCGCGGTGACCCTCTTCGCGGTGGAACACGGCCTGCTACCCGCGCCCTGACCCGTGCTCGCCAACGGACCCGGGAGAACTCCCGGTCCGCGCACCGGCCGCCCGAACCTACGCTTCGCGCGTCAGTTCCCACGGATTTTCGGAGGTACCACATGTCCGAGGCGGCCGAACTCGCCCGCGAACACCACCGGGCGTTCAACGACCGGGCCTGGAGCCGGGCACCCCAGCTCTACAGCCCCGACGTCGTGATGATCGAGCCGGGCGGCACCAGCCACGGCATCGACGCGTTCCTGGCCCACTCGCAGGGCTTCGCCCGTGCCTTCCCGGACTCCCGGGCCGAGATCACCAGCCTGATCGAGGCGGGCGACCTCGTCGCGGTGGAAGCCGTCTACACCGGAACCAACACCGGTCCACTCGCAACCCCCGCGGGCGAACTGCCACCGACAGGCCAGGCGCTGACCCTGCCCTACTGCGCGGTCTTCGAGGTCGTCGCCGGCCGGATCGTCCAGCAACGGGTCTACTACGACCAGGCCACGTTCGCCGTGCAACTGGGCCTGGCTCCGCAACCCGCGTAGACGACGCCAACCGCATTCAGCATCGGTTCACTGTGTCGGTGTCTCCGTCCGGCGCGAGTTGCCACGCGCTCAGGTCCGGATTCGGGACCCGAAGGCGCCCGGTACGGCCTTGTAGCCCAGGGGGTGGGTTCCCCTGGGCTACGGCAGCGTCCTCGGGCCGCCGGTACGGTCGCGCTCAGCCTCCGACGACCCAGAACTGGGCGAGGGTACCGTTGCATGTCCAGATGCAGGCGTCCTGGCTCAGCAGCACCCCGTTCGCCGGTTCGGCGGTGACGTAGAGGCACAGGCTGCTGGCCTGGTTGATGAAGCTGTAGTGGTTGCTCCCCTTCGGCAGCACCTGCCAGTTCTGCGCGGCGCTGCCGTCGCAGGTCGCCTGCACAATCAACGTGAACACGGCTGTTGACTGGCCTTCCGGCTGGAGGCACTTGTTGTCGCCGACGTTCCTGATCGGATTGAAGATCCCGGCCAAGGGTACGACCGCGCTCCGGTACGAGCCAGCATTCGTGGCAGATTGGACACGTCCCGCACTCATCCTCTCTGGCTGTCAGGTGGATGTTTTCGTAGCTGTCCACACGCTACGGATCTGGTGCGGCGCCTGAATCTGGCGAGCGCCTAGTCGATGACGGGATCGCGGCCCGGCGGGTGTCGGGTATGCATACATGAGCGCCGATCACCCATGTCGGCGCACTACACTTCCCCCACGTGCGAGGCGACCCTCCGACAGATGCCGAAACGTGGCGGACGGCCTCCTCGGCCGCGCCGATGAGTGCCGGCGGCTGGATGCGCTGGTGGCCGCCGCCACGGAGGGTCGTGGCGGGTCCCTGGTGGTCCGCGGCGAGCCGGGGATCGGCAAGACCACACTGCTGCGGTACGCCGGCGCGAAAGCCCGTGGCGCGCTGGTGCTGCGCGCCGAGGGCGTACCGTTCGAGGCGGACCTGGCCTTCTCCGCGCTGCACGAGATGCTCCGCCCGCTGCTGGGCCGCCTCGACGACCTGCCCGAGCCGCAAGCCGACGCGCTGCGCGTCGCCTTCGCGGTCAGCGGTACCGGCCAGGTCACCGGCGGTTACGCCGTTCCAATCCCGGAGCAGCAGGGAAAGCGGAGCCGGGACCGGAAGCGGATCCCGGGCGTACAGGCGGTCAGCGGGGCGCGGGGGCCAGATACTGCTGGACGGATCGTTTTGGGTGATGAGTCGCCGATCCGGCAACGGGACTCCTCGCGCGACCCGATCCTACTGGTTGAGGAACGGATCGCCGATGAGTCTCGTTGCCGTCTGGATCAACACGTCCTTGGCGCACCCCACCGCTCCGTCAGGACACGCGGCCTTGGAGCTGACCTTGCCTGGAGCTGGCCGTCACTGGTCCGGCTGAGCACCATCGTTGCCGGTCTGGCCATCGGCATTCTGGGCACCGTCGTTCTGGGCACCGGCGTTCTGGCCATCCGCGTTCTGGGTCGCCGCACCGTTCTGGGTCGCCGCACCGTTCTGGTTCTGGGTCGCCGCACCGTTCTGGTTCTGGGTCGCCGCACCGTTCTGGTTCGCGCAGTTCTGCTGGGCTGCACCGGCAGCGGCGTTCTGGTTGTTCGCGGCGGCGTTCTGGGCGGCTTGTACTGCTTGCGCCGCCTTCCTGACAGCAGCCAAGGCGGTCACCGCGGCCAGGCGCGCAGCGTTGGCCTGTGCCTCGGCGTTCTTCGCTGCGGTGGCTTTGGCCGTGGCGTTCTGTTGCAGGGCGGCGTCGTTCGGATTCGCGGCGGCCTGCGCGCGCGCTTTGGCTGCCGCCTTTGCCGCAGCTCGGGCCTGTGCATCGGCCTTACGGAAGGTCGCGAGCTTGGCCGCGAAGTCCTGCCGCGCCGCGGCCAGGGCTACACCTGCCTGCTGGACCTGGTTGGCCTGGGCCTGCGCGTTCGCCTGCGCCTGCGCGTTCGCCTGGCCCTGCGCCTGGTTATTCGCCTGACCCTGTGCGGTGGCCTGACCCTGCGCCTGGTTGTTCGCCTGCGCCTGCGCGTTCACCTGGCCCTGCGCCTGGTTATTCGCCTGGCCCTGTGCGTTCGCCTGGCCCTGCGCATCCGTCTGGGCCTGTCCCTGGTCGCCGGCCTGGCCCTGCGCGTTCGCCTGATCCTGCCCCTGACCGTCCGTGCCGCCCTGAACGTCGGCCACGCACGGGTTGCCGTTGACGCCATTCACATTGCCCGTGCCAGCCGAACTCAGGCCGGGTATCAGGAATACGAGGCCGGTCAGACCCGCCACCAGTCCTGAGATCAGGACGATCTTCGCCGCTCTCACTCGTTGACGGCCTGTGTTGTCGCCCATAGGGCTCCCTTCTCTTTGGACCTGCCGAACCAGGGGGTCACTACGGTTCCGGACAGTTGCTGTCGTCGACGAGGTCCGAACCCACCCCACCTGTCCGTGGCCACTCGTCGTGGCACCTGCCAATAGGGTGGGTGGCACTGTCGGCGGTTGTCCTCTACCGGGAAGCCTGATGTCTCATCCGGATGGAAGAGGCCGGAGATCGCCTCGCGTCACATGCTCGTGGTCAGTACGTCACGCAGACACCGTGCGTACCGGGCGACGCACGGTGTGCACGCTCGATGTCGCTACGCCGGCCCCAGACGGTCCACTAGGGACAGTCCCGAAGCGCGGCCAGCACCAGACACCGTACGTGGCTACCGGAGACACAGTGCGGCGCGCCCAAGGAGGCTGAACAACATCTGCCGCCTGGCTCTGGCTTACGTCGTGCTTACGGCTCACCGGAGGCGTCCATGAGTTCGGCGCCGCGGAAGACTGGAGGTGCGGCACGGGAAGCAAGCATCGACAGGCCGGTTTCACCTGCCCATGAGTTCGCGCACTGTCGGAGGATCACGGTTGGTCGCATGGTCGATGCCGCCATCCATCGATGGGCGACTCCTCGGTGGTTGAACCCCGGCTACGTTGAGTTTCGGGCATGCCCTTGACGGCCGGTCAACCGAGGAAGACGCTCTCGTCAGGACCGCCGCCGGTCTGGGCTCGATGCCAGGCGGGCCGCGGCGTTCGGCAGTCCGGTAGGAAGGGCTTCAAATGGCTCGAGAACGTCGTCGAACCGAGCGCCGGCGCACGAAGAGTGGTGATACCGGCCAATCGGCTAGGTAGGCGCGGTGGTGCTCTCGTCAGGGCGTGCCGGCCATGCCGTCCCGACCGGGAGGCGGGTACGCTCCGGCGCGATCGGAAGGCTTGCCGTGTCGGCGGGTCGGGAGTTGTGCTTGTTGGTGTTCGTGGCGGCGACGAGCGCGCTGAGTACAGACTGGATCGATCCGTACCTGCCTGTGGTGCAGCGCCTAGGCGGGTACTGGCAGTGGCTCGTGAGCATCGCCGCGGTGGTCACCACCCTGCTGCGGAGATGGCTGCCGGGTACCGTACTTGTGGTCGCCGCGGCGCAGTTCGGGCTGTTGCCCGTGTCCGCGACGGTGCTGGCCGTGACTGCCTACGGAGCCACATGGCGGATAAGGTCGAGGCGGCGGCGGATCAGCGCACTGGTGCTGGTGTTGCCGACGGCGTTCCTGGTCGCGGTGGCGGTATCGCGGGCTCCGTGGCGGGGGGCGCTGGCCTTTCATTCGGTCGCCGCGGTGGTGTGTGTCGGCGTGCCCGCTCTGGCGAGAATCGTGGTCGGACAGATCGACAGACTCGTCCGGGTACTGCGCGAGCGAGCGTACTACCTGGAGGAGAATGCCAGGCTGGCCGGTTCGGCCGCCAGGCTCCAGGAACGGTCCCGGATCGCCGCAGAGATGCACGACCAACTCGGACACCGGCTGAGCCTCATTTCGTTGCACGCGGGCGCGCTCGAACTGGACACGGCCGACCTTCCTACCCGGGGTTGGGAGACGGCATCCCTCATCCGCAGTACGGCGCAGACCGCGATGGACGAACTCCGGTCAGCACTCGGCCGGCTACCCGGACCATCGGAGGGTCCGGCGTCGCATCGCAGTGATGAGGCCGGGACCTGGTCGGACGTAGCCGGCCTGGTCGATGAGTCACGGTTGGCGGGCATCCCTGTCGGTCTCCAGTGGTCCGGGGGTGATCTCGGCGACGTTCCACTGCCGATTCGGCAGGCGGTCCACCGAACCGTCCGAGAGGGATTGACCAACGTTCATCGATACGCTGCCGATGCGGACACCAGGGTAGCCGTGCACCGCGGTCCGGACCGGCTGCGGGTCGCGGTGGTCAACGCCCCAGGCCCGCGCGGCGCGACGGCGGTCGCCGTACGCGGTACCGGTCACGGCCTCGTTGGCCTTGAGGCGTGCGTTACCGTGCTCGGCGGACGCTTCACGGCGGGGCCTACGCCGCAGGGCGGCTTCCATCTGGCGGCAGAGTTGCCCACGGTCTGCGTCATAGCACGACCAGTACCGACGGGCAGACCCTGCTCCCACCGGCGGCCATCGGCGCTGTGGTGGCGCCCGAAGGTCAAGGAACGGTTCGCGCGTACCCAGCGGTGGTCCACCGCCGGCATGTCGGTTGTGATGACCGCGGGCCTTGCCGGCATAGCCGCCCTGGTCGTCGTCCTGCTCGTATCGATCCCGGGGTGTATGCAGGCTGAGCCCTTCAACGCCGCCACGATCGGCATGCGTCAAGCGGATGTCGTCGACCTGATCGGCGGCAGCGACCCCGCCGCCCAGCTTGCCGCGCGCAGCCTCGAATCGCCCCGTCCGCCGGGGAGCATCTGCGTGTACGGGTTCCCGTCCGACCCGGACAACGAGACGATCCAGCGATACTGCTTCCGGGACGGGCGGCTCGTGGCCAAAAACCAGTTCACCATACCGGCGAACTAGCGCGTGACCGCACCGACTGCCAGCGATGCCCACGAGGACCAGGGCCGCCCGATCCGGGTACTGCTGGCCGACGACGAACCACTGATACGCGCGGGTACCAGGTTGATCCTGCAGCACGCCGACGACGTGGACATCGTCGCCGAGGCCGCTGACGGAGCACAAGCCGTAGAACAGGCAATACAACATGGTGTCGACGTCGCGCTCATAGACATCCGCATGCCCGGCATGGATGGTCTGACCGCGGTCGCACAGCTCGCCGCACGCATGCCGTCGGTGCGGACCGTCGTCCTGACGATGTTCGGCGATGACGCCAGCGTCGCGGAGGCGCTCCAGTCGGGCGCGGCCGGCTTCGTGCTCAAAGACACCGCACCGCAGGAACTCATCCACGCGGTCCGCGCCGCTGCGCACGGGCACGCCATGTTATCGCCACGCATCACCCGGCGCCTCATCGACCAGTACGTCGTCAGGAACGGCACCCGCATCGCCCAGGCGCAGCGCCGGGTCAGTACCCTGACCGACCGGGAAAAGGACGTCCTCATCATGGTCGGCCTCGGCCTGTCCAACGCTGACGCGGCCAAACACCTCTACATGGGCGAGGGCACGGTGAAGACCCACCTCCATCACGTTCTCACCAAGCTGGGCTGCGCCAACCGGATCCAGGCGGCCATCCTCGCCCACGAAGCCGGGCTGCTGCCCGGATCCTGAGGGTGTGACCGGCGCGAAGCGCGCACGGCCGATAACGTCGGGCCATGGACTCGATGACGCGGTCACCAGCCGGACCGCTGCAGAACCGCGTACTGCCGACCGGGGAGATTGTCGCCGACCCCGCCCGCGGCCTGTTGACCGGTAACCGGGGCTGCCTCCACGGACCGGACCGGCGGCTGGGCGGTGCCCGGTGGCGGTCCAAGCTGTGGATCTGCTGCACACTCACCTGGCGCGACGTACGGCGCGACCCGATGCCACCAGGGCGGTGGACCGCGCTGTTCTTCCTGGACGAGGCAACCGCACTGGCCGCCGGACACCGGCCGTGCGCCTACTGCCGCAGACCCGACTACCTGTCCTACGCCCGGGCCTGGCAATCCGCGCTCCAGCTACCCGCACGACCCCACGCGGTCGAGATGGACGCCCGCCTGCACGCCGAACGCGTCGCCCTCCGGCCCCGACGTCAGCGCACCTGGTCGGCGCCGGTACGGGCGCTGCCCGACGGCGCGATGATCCGCCACGCCGACACGGTCGGGCTGCTGCTGGCCGGCGCGTACCGAGCATGGTCACTGACCGGCTACGGCCCACCGGTCACGGTGGCACCAGCAACCAGGGTCGAGGTGCTGACCCCGCCGGCAAGCGTGGCCGCGCTGGCGCACGGCTTCCACCCACTGATACACCCCAGCGCAAACGGCTGCACCGTGGCCGGGCATGTTGCCGTACCGTCTGGTGTGTGACCAGCAGACCCGCCGCCGAGCAGCACCTGCGCGACCTCGCGCGGCTGCGCCGCGTCCGCGACCGGATCGACCGGGAGTACACGCAACCGCTGGACGTCGAGGCGCTCGCCCGCGGCGTGAACATGTCGGCCGGGCACCTCAGCCGCCAGTTCCGGCTCGCCTACGGCGAATCGCCGTACAGCTACCTGATGACGCGGCGCATCGAACGCGCGATGGCACTGCTGCGCCGCGGCGACCTCACCGTCACCGAGGTCTGCTTCGCGGTCGGCTGCTCGTCGCTGGGCACCTTCAGCACCCGCTTCACCGAACTGGTCGGCATGCCGCCCAGCACCTACCGCGGCCAGACAGCCCGCGCGACCGCGGGGATGCCGCCGTGCCTGGCGAAACAGGTGACCAGACCGATCAGGAATCGAGAAGCGCCCGTCCCCGAGCCACGCCTAGCGTGACCGCCATGGACATCTCCATTCACGCGAGCACCCTGCCGCACAACGACCCGGACGCCGCCCTGGCCTTCTACCGCGACACCCTCGGCTTCGAGGTCCGCGCCGACGTCGGATCCGGCACGATGCGCTGGATCACGGTCGGCCCGCCTGGCCAGCCCGACACGTCCATCCTCCTGGCGCCGCCAGCCACCGACCCCGGCATCACCCATGACGAGCGCCGCACCATCGCCGAGATGATGGCCAAGGGCACCTACGGCTGGATCCTGCTGGCCACCACGGACCTCGACGGCACCTTCGAGCGGCTGCAGGCCAGCGACGCCGAAGTCGTCCAAGAGCCGACCGAGCAGCCGTACGGGGTTCGCGACTGCGCCTTCCGCGATCCCGCGGGCAACCTGATCCGGATCCAGGAACCGCGCTGAGCCGCCCGGCGATCGCAGCCAGGCGTACAGACGACGCGCTTCAGGAGATGGTCGGCTCGATGCGGCGGGACGGCGCTGGTAGCCGTCGGGCTCAGCCGGCCTACATCCGTGCTTTCAGCACGTCGAACTCGCAGCCAGGCGAGGACGGGTCGAAGCCGTGCTCGACCAGCCAGGGGACCGCCAGCAAGCTTCGCAACGACCACCACGCGCGGATGACGTCGAGGTCGACGCCGGTACCGTAGCCGGCGACGACCTCGCGAAGGTGTTCCTCGTGCCCGAGCGTCAAGCTGGCGAGGTCGTACAGGCCGTCGCCCCGGCCCGCCTCGGACCAGTCGATCACGCCCGTGAGTTCGTCACCGTCGACGAACACGTGGGTGATCTGCAGGTCGCCGTGCGTGAACACGGGTGTCCACGGCCGGAGCGCAGCTTCGGAAACCTGGCGGTTGCGCGTGACCAGGTCGGTGGGAAGGACACCGTTCGCGACGAGCCACTCGCATTCGCCGTCGAGGTGCGATGCGATCTCGTCGAGACTCCGACCGGGCCATGGCGGCAGCGGCGCGGCGTGGAGCGTCCGCGCGGCGGCACCCGCCGCGGCCCACGCCGCCGGCGACGCGGTAGATGGCTCGCCGAGGTGGCCGAGTGCCGTCCCGGGGAGGGCGGCGAGCGCGAGCACGGGCGGCTTGCGCCACAGGATCTCAGGAGTCGGTACCGGTGCCATCGCCATCGCCTCGACCTCGATGTCGGTGCGGGCCTGATCAGCGTCGATCTTCAGGAACACGTCGCCGACGCGCAGGGTCGCGCGCTCGCTATGGGCGACGACGACCTCGACCTCATCCACGCCGGCCATCATCGCGGGATGAACACCGGCATCGCCACAGATTTATCGCAAGCTGGTGGTCGAGGACGCCGGCAGCGCTCTGGCAGCCGACCTCTGGGACGGGAGCGCTCACCGGGCCCGCGCCGCAGGTCAGTCGATGTACTCGGCGGAGTTGCTCATCAGCGCCGTCTGGGGAGCGGCCGGGTAGCGGCCGGTGAGCCTGGACAGCTTAAAGCCCATGTGAAAGGCGAGCCGGTCGTTGCCGTCGTGCAGATCCGCGCCCGTGAGCCGGGCTGCCTTGGCGAGCC
>DATEJJ010000743.1:0-5013 GCA_035278125.1 Rugosimonospora sp. | reverse complement strand
CGGCGCGAGTACCGGCAGCGGCTGACCGTGCTGCACGAGCAGATCGAGGTGTACGAGTCCCGGGCCGAGGACCACCGCGCCGACGCGGCCCGGGCCGAGCGGGACTGGCTGCTGGTGGAGCTGGCCTCGGCGACCGGCCTGCGCGGGCGGGCCCGCGAGTTCGGCACCTCGGAGGAGCGGGCGCGGGTATCCGTGGGCAAGGCGATCCGGCGGGCCATCGCGTACATCGAGGCCGCGGATCCGGTCATCGGTGCGGAGCTGCGGGACTGCGTCCACACGGGGATGCGCTGCTGCTACTGGCCGATGTGAGGCTGGCCCGTACCGCCGCGGTGACCGGGTGGTCCGGCGGGTAGCGGCGCTCGACGACGAGCAGCGCCCGCCGGTACCGGTCGGCCGCTCCCCGCGGCTAGCGGCGGTGCAGGGGTTCGCAGTGTTGCAGGCTGATGCCCGCGTGCGCGGTACCGGCCAGCAGGGCGAGCAGCCCGCTCACCCCGGCCGCGATGACCGCCAGGCGGCGGAGCCGGCGCGTCATGCCGGCATCCGGTCGCTGCTGCCGCGCGGGTCGTGCAGGTAGACATCGGCCAGTACGACCCGCGCCCTGACCTGCCCACCCGCATCCGGGTCGTCCACCAACCGCACGCGAACCTGCCCGCCCGAGTCCGGATCGTCGGCCGGCTGGACGCGGAGCTGGCCGCCCGAGTCGGGGTCGCTCAGCCGGAGCGCGAGGGGCCCGGAACGCGCGACATTCCCGGCGTACGCGGCAGCCGCGCCCACCCCGACACCGGCCGCGCCCAGCGCGACTACCAACCCGGCCCGCGCCAGAATCACATCAACTCTCATGCCCCACCCGGCGTTCCACCCCGTTCCACGGAGACCTTGTTGATCGGAGTCTGCCGGCAGATCAGGCAGTCGGCTGCGCGATCCGCCGGCAGACTCCGATCAAACCGCATACGCCGAACGGAGGGCGAAAATCGGTTGGGGCGGGGCGGGCGGGTGGGTACGGTGGGCGGGATGTGATCCGTTGACACCTCCGCGCCCGCGGCCGAGGCACTGCCCGGCGGGCGACCGCTGCTCCCGCACCGGTGGTGTCGACATGCCTGAACCTGCCCTGCTCGCCCATGACCTCGTCCGCACCCTGGGTACCCGCCGCGTGCTCGACGGCGTCTCCCTCACCGCCGCACCCGGCCACCGGATCGGGCTGATCGGCGAGAACGGCACCGGCAAGACCACCCTGCTGCGGTTGCTCGCCGGGCTGGACGAGCCCGACGGCGGCGACGTCACCCGCCCGCCGGACCTCGGGTTCCTGCACCAGGAGATGCCGTTCGACCCCGCGTCGACCATCGCCGGCGTGCTGGACGAGGCGCTGCGCGAGGCCCGTGAGGATCTCGCCGCGCTGGACCGGCTCACCGCCGCGCTGGCACGTACCCCCGAGCCCGCCTGCGGCGCCCTGCTCGCCGAGTACGGCGACCGGCTCGACCACGCGCAGGCCATCGACGCGTGGGACGCCGACCGCCGGGCCGAGACTGTCCTCAATGGACTCGGGCTGGGCGCGCTCCCGCGCGGGCGTACCCTCGGCAGCATCTCCGGCGGGCAGCGCAGCCGGCTGGGGCTCGCGGCGCTGCTGATCCGCCGGCCCGCGGCGCTGCTGCTGGACGAGCCGACCAACCACCTCGACGACGACGCCGCCGCATTCCTGGCTGAGCAGCTGCGCGGCCTGCCGGGGGTTGTCGTGCTGGCCAGCCACGACCGGGCCTTCCTCGACGCGGTCTGCACCGATCTCATCGACCTCGATCCGGCGGTGGCCGGGCCGGCGCGCTACGGCGGCAACTACACCGCGTACCTGGCGGAGAAGCGCGCCGAGCGGGAACGCTGGCAGCGCCGCTTCGCCGAGGAGCAGGAGGAGCTGGCCGGCCTGCGCCGCGCGGTGGCGGTGACCGCCCGGCAGGTCGCGCCCGGCCGGCCGCCGCGCGACCACGAGAAGATGGGCTACGACCACGCGGGCGGCCGGGTGCAGAGCCAGATCTCCCGGCGGGTACGCAACGCCGCCCGCCGCCTGGCCGAACTGGAGCACGCGCAGGTGCGCAAGCCGCCCGAGCCGCTGCGGCTGCGGGCCACCGCGCTCGCCGCCGGCGCCACCGGCGGGATTCTGGTGTCGCTGCGGCATCTTCGGGTACCCGGGCGGCTCGCGCTCGACCACCTGGAGGTGTCCACGACCGACCGGCTGCTGGTGACGGGTGCCAACGGCACCGGCAAGTCGACGCTGCTCGCGGTGCTGGCCGGTCGGCTCGCGGCCGGCGGCCAGGCGCACCGGCGGCGCGGTCTGCGCACGGGGCTGCTCGCCCAGGACACGGTATTCGAGCGGCCGGACCGTACCGCGCTGGAGACGTACGAGCGCGCGGTCGGCGCCGAGCGGGCCGAGTCGGTACCGTTGCGGTCTCTTGGTCTGCTGGCGGCACGGGACGCGGCCCGGCCGGTCGGCGAACTGTCGGTCGGGCAGCGGCGCCGCCTCGCCCTCGCCCTGCTCATCGCGGATCCGCCGGACCTGTTGCTGCTGGACGAACCCACGAACCACCTCTCGCCGCGCCTGTGCGACGAGTTGGAGGAGGCGTTGGGGGTGGCGGGTCCCGGGGCGGTCGTGGTGGCCAGCCACGACCGCTGGCTGCGCGCCCGCTGGCCGGGGCGGCAGATCGACCTGGCCGGCAACCGGCAACCGCGCCGGTGAGCAGGTGGCCGCTGGCGCTCCACGCTGCGGTGTACGCCCTCCGGTAGCGGGGCGAACCGGCTGATCGCCGCACCCACCACCACGATTGGCAAACCCCTGTCCTCAAGTCGGGCGGGCGCCTGCCGATCCAACTGGGCGACGGACCGACAAGGCGAAGGAACAGGTGCAGTGACCGCGCTGGCAGGACACGTCGGTCACCGGTACCCGCCGCCCGCCCGGCACGCCAGCGTGCCGCAGCGGGAGGACGCCACCACGCGGCGGCTGGTGCGGCTGCTCGCCCTCGGCGTCGGCGCGGTGCTCGTGGTGCAGGGGTGCGCGGTCGCGGCCGCGCGGGACGGGCGGTTCGGGTTCGGGCTGCTGCTGTACTACACGACGGTGCTGCTGCCGTTCGTCGCGACGGTCGTGCTGCTGGTGCGCGGTGACCTGCCGGCACGGCTGCGCGCGGGCGTGGTGGTGGTGCTGGGTGTGGTATCGACGGTGCTGCACCGGCTCACCGATCCTTTGCTGCTGACCGGCTTCGACGAGCAGCTGCACCTGCGTACCCTCAATGATCTGCTGGCCGGGGCACCGCTGTTCGCGCCCAACCCACTGCTGTCCGCGAGCCCCGATTACCCGGGCCTGGAGCTGCTCACCGTCTTCCTGCAGCGGGCCACCGGCCTGCCCACCATGGTGGCGGTCACCGCGGTCGTGCTGGCCTGCCGGGTGGTCCTCGTGCTCGGCATCTACCAGCTCGCCACGCTGCTGACCGGCGACGCCCGCACCGGGTCGGTCGCCGTCGCGTTCTACGCCGCGTCGCCGCAGTTCTACTTCTTCAATTCGCAGTACGCGTACCAGACGCTCGCCGTGTCGCTGGCGCTCGGCGGCCTGGGGGTGGTCGCCCGTGCCTGCGTGGCCGGGTCGGGGCGGCGGGCGCTGGGCGCGCTCGCGGTGCTGTGCTTCGCGGGTGTGACCGTCACCCACCACCTCACCGGCTGGGCCACGCTGGTGGGGCTGCTGGTGTGGGCGGTGCTGGCGCCCGACCGGAACCGGCGCCTGGTGTGGGGTGTCGCCGGCGCGACGGCCGCCGTCGTCGCGGCGTGGACCGTACCGATGGCGGCGGAGCTGGTGCGCTACCTCGGCCCGGTGTTCGCCGCCGCCTGGGACCAGGTGTCCAGCCTGCTGCACGGCGGCGCGCACCGGAGCATGTTCCACGACTCCGCCGGCTCGGCCACACCGCTGTGGGAGCGCGCCGTGCTCCTCGGGTACGCGGGCGCGTACACCGTGCTGGCGGCGGTGACCGGGGTGGTGCTGCTGCGCCGGGCGCGCCGGTACGGCGACCGCGTCTCGCTGGTACTGGCGCTGGTGTGCCTGGCGTATCCGGCCATCTTCGCCACCCGGGTGACCCCGATGGCGGCGGACGTCGGGGACCGGTCCACCACGTTCGTGTTCGTACCGCTGGCGCTGGGCGTCGCGCTGCTGCTCCGGTCGTGGTGGTACCGGCGCGGTGCCGGCACGGCGGTACGGTCGGTGGTGACGCTCGGCATCGTCGCGCTGAGTACGCTCGGCTACTTCGGCGGGCTGGTGCTCGGCTCCGGGCCGGACTGGGGCCGGCTGCCGGGCGGGTACCTGGTGGCGGCGGACAGCCGCTCGCTCGACCCGGAGACGCTCGCCGCGGTCGAGTGGAGCGCCGCGCACCTCGCGCCGGGCCAGAGCATCATGGCCGACCGGATGCCGGCGACGCTGCTCGCCTCCCGGGCGCGCCTGTGGCTGGTGGCCAGCCCGACCGCCGGGGTGGAGCCGGCGGGCCTGTACTTCGCCACCACCTGGGGACCGGAGCAGGTGCGTACCGCCCGGGCGGCCCGGCTGCGGTACCTGTACGTGGACACCCGGCTGGCCGGGTCGGGGCCGCACGAGGGGTGGTACTTCTACCCCGGCGAGACGCCGGACCAGCGCCGCCTCACCGCACCGGCGCTGGCCAAGTTCGCCACGGCACGCGGGCTCACCGCGGTGTACCGGCACGGCCCGGTGTCCATCTACGACCTGCGCGCCCTGGCGGGTACCCCGTCCCCGCGCGGCTGGACCGGAGCCTGGCACCGACGCCCGTGGCTGGACGCGGGTGCCGGGTTGCTGGCGGGCCTGCTGCTCGCGTGGCGGTGGGTCGGGCTGCGCCGGCGGTTCGGTCCGCTGCTGCACGCCGCCGGAGGTGCCGGCGCGACAGCCGGGGCGATGGCGGCGGTGCTCCTGGTCACCGGCGTGGCCACGGCGGTGTCCTTCCGCCCCGGCTGGCAGTTCTCCGTGGCACTCGTGGTGCC
>DATEJJ010000742.1:0-2535 GCA_035278125.1 Rugosimonospora sp. | reverse complement strand
CAAGCACATCGCCGCCGTCGACGCGTACTGGACCTCGGCCGCCGAGCACGGAATGAACGCCTCGACCTTCACCGCCCGCGTCATCGCCTCCACCGGCGCCGACGTCGCGGCCAGCCTGTCCGGCGCGATCGGCGCCATGTCGGGTCCGCTGCACGGCGGCGCTCCGGCGCGCGTGCTGCCGATGATCGAAGAGGTCGAAAAGACCGGCGACGCACGGGCTCTGGTGAAGGGCATCCTGGATCGCAAGGAGAAGCTGATGGGCTTCGGGCACCGGGTCTACCGGGCCGAGGACCCGCGCGCCCGGGTACTCCGGCGCACCGCCCGCGAGCTGGGCGCGCCCCGGTTCGGGGTGGCCGAGGCGCTGGAGAAGGCCGCCCTGGAGGAGCTGCGCGCGCGCCGGCCCGACCGGGTACTGGAGACCAACGTGGAGTTCTGGTCCGCGGTGGTGCTCGACTTCGCCGAGGTACCGGCGCACATGTTCACCTCGATGTTCACCTGCGCCCGGGTGGCCGGCTGGAGCGCGCACATCCTGGAGCAGAAGGGCCTGGGCCGGCTGGTCCGCCCGAGCGCGACCTACATCGGCCCGGGGACTCGCCGCCCGGAGGAGGTCGAGGGCTGGGATAACATTCCCCACGGTGTCTGAAGCCTGAGGAAGGGCAGTAACCGTGATCCGTATCCCGGACGAGCTCAAGCCCGCCGACGGCCGGTTCGGGGCCGGACCGAGCAAGGTCCGCCCCGCCACCGTCGAGGCGCTGGCCGGCGTCGCGACCAGCTACCTGGGCACGTCCCACCGGCAGCAGACGGTACGCGACCAGGTCGCGCGGCTGCGCCGGGCGATCGCGGAGTTCTTCGCCCTGCCGGACGGGTACGAGGTGGTCCTGGGCAACGGTGGCACCACCGCGTTCTGGGAGGTCGCGACGTTCGGCCTGATCCGGGACCGGGCCCAGTTCGCCAGCTTCGGCGAGTTCGGCGCCAAGTTCGCCAAGGCGGTCCGGGACGCGCCGTTCCTCGGCGAGCCCACGGTACGCAGGTCCGATCCCGGCTCGGCGCCGCAACTGGTGGCCGAGGCCGGGATCGACGCGTACTGCACGCCGCACAACGAGACCTCCACCGGCGTGGCGGTACCGGTCGCCCGCCCGGCCGGGATCGACCCCGGCGCCCTGACCCTGATCGACGCCACCTCCGCCGCCGGCGGGCTGGACGTGGACGTGCGCGAGGCGGACGTCTACTACTTCGCCCCGCAGAAGTGCTTCGCCTCCGACGGCGGGCTCTGGCTGGCCCTGATGTCGCCGGCCGCGCTGGCCCGGGCCGCCGAGATCAAGGCGTCCGGCCGGTACATCCCGGCCTTCCTCGACCTGGTCACCGCCATCGACAACGCCCGGCTGGAGCAGACCTACAACACCCCGGCGCTCGCGACCATCTTCCTGGCCGCGGAGCAGACCGAGTGGATGCTGGGCCAGGGCGGGCTGGCCTGGGCGACCAAGCGCACCGCCGAGAGCGCGTCCATCGTGTACGGGTGGGCCGAGCGCTCGCCCGCGGCCACCCCGTTCGTCACCGACCCGGGACTGCGCTCGAACGTCATCGCGACGATCGACTTCGCCCCGGAGATCGACGCGACCCAGTTGGCCAAGGTGCTCCGGGCTAACGGCATCGTGGACACCGAGCCGTACCGCAAGCTGGGCCGCGACCAGCTGCGCATCGCGCTGTTCCCGGCGATCGAGCCGGCCGACGTCGAGGCGCTGACCGCGAGCATCGACTACGTGCTCGGGCAGATGTGAGTTCTGCCGGCGTGGCCTACACCGATCGGGTGCGGGTACCGCGTACGGTGGCGGGATAGACCGCTGACTGGACGGAGGCAAGCGATGCGGCCGGTACGCTTCGTCGCCCTCTCCGAGGACGGGCAGGCTTTCGTACTCGCCGACGAGGTGGGGCGACTCCTCGCGCTGCCCATCGACGAGCGCGTCCACTCTGCCATCCGCACCGAGCCCGGCCGCGGCGGTACCGCACCGGTCTCGCTCGCCGGCGCCGACCCGGCCGTGGCGCTGTCCCCGCGTGACATCCAGGCCCGTATCCGCGCCGGCGAGTCCGCCGACGAGGTGGCCCGGGTGGCCGGGGTACCGGTCGACCGCGTGCTCCGGTACGCCGGCCCGGTGCTGCAGGAGCGGGCCATGCTCGCCCAGCACGCGCGCCGTACCAAGCTGAAGAGTTCGGACAAGGGTGCCTCGCTCGCCGAGGTGGTCGACGGCCGGCTGGCCCAGCACGGGGTGGACGCGGAGAAGATCTCCTGGGACGCGTACCGGCGCGACGACGGCACCTGGCGCGTGGTGGCCACCTGGCCCAGCGGCAAGGCCACGGCGCAGGCGATCTGGGACCTGGACAAGTCCCGGCAGCTGGTCACCCCGCACGACGACATGGCGCAGTACCTGTGCACCGAGCGCCCCGCGCCGATCCTCGGCCAGGAGCCACCGCTGGTGGAGCGGCCGGGTCGGGGCCTGGCCGCGCCCGTCCGGGGCGAGGGCGGCCGGGGCGACCTGG
>DATEJJ010000741.1:0-8443 GCA_035278125.1 Rugosimonospora sp. | reverse complement strand
CGAGCTGCGGGAGCGGCTGCGCGGCCGGCGCAAGGGCGTCACGGTGCCCGCCCGCCGGGACCTGCTGCGCTCCCAGTTCGCCCCGCCGCGCGACCCGGCGCACGCGGTGGACGCCGAGCACCTGGCCGAGCGGTTCGGGCTATTCATGATCATCCTGCTCGGGGAGATCGTGATCTCCGTCGGTACCGGGGCACTGGACAGCGCGCACGAGGATCTCGCGTACTGGCTCAGCGTGGGCGGTGGCCTGGTGCTGGCCGGCGCGCTCTGGTGGGTCTACTTCACCTCGGCCGCCGAGATGAACCGGCGGCTGCTCGCCGCCTCCGGCGGCAACCCGCTGCTCGCGCACACGCTGTACGCCGGCGGTCACCTGGTACCCGCGTTCTCCCTGCTGGTGATCGCCGCCGGGGTCACCCTGTCGCTGCGTGACCACCCGCCCGGTGTCGCGAGCTGGCTGGTGACCTGCGGGCTGGCCGGGTACCTGGCCGGTACCCGGGTGCTGGCCGCGATGCGCCACCGCTGGTACGCCGGGCTGCTGCGGATCGTGCTGCTGGCCGCCACGGTGTGCCTGGCGCTGCTGGGCCGGGTGCTGATCCAGCCGGCGGTGGTGGCGGTGGCCGCGGGGTGGGCGCTCGGCGCCGCGCTCGCGGTCAGCGCGCTCCAGCCGGTACTGCGGCGGCTGGGCGGGGACCCGCTGCGCCACCTCAGGGCGCGGTGACCTGTACCGGCTGCCTGTACCCGGAGAACTCGACGGTCACGGCCCACGTCCCCAGCGGCGGGCGGGCCGGATGGTTCCCGGGCATCCTCCACAGTGGACCGTACGCGAATTGTGACAGCATCCTTACCGAACGCGCACGGCGGCCAGCGCCGCCCTGCCGGGACGGTACGCTGTTGGCGGCCCTGCCGCCGTGAGCCGGCGCGGACCGCGCACCCACCGGGAGGTACCCGCCCTTGACCGCCACGCAGACCGCACCAGAACCGGTGGAGCGGGGGGACGCGGGCGGTTCGCCGGGGTGGCACATCGGCTCCCTGGAAGTGCTCATCCTGCTGCTGCTCGGGGTCACCGCGTTGCAGGGGCCGATCAGCCGGGGCATGTCCACGCCGGTGCTGCGCAACTGGCTGACCGTGTTCATCGCGGTGGTCACCCAGGCGCTGCCGTTCCTGGTGCTCGGGGTGCTGCTCTCGGCGATCATCGCGGTGTTCGTACCGCCCGCGTTCTTCACCCGCGCGCTGCCGAAAAGGCCCGCGCTCGCGGTACCGGTGGCCGGGGTGGCCGGGGTGGTGCTGCCCGGCTGCGAGTGCGCGTCCGTACCGGTGGCCGGCGCGCTGGTACGCCGCGGCGTGAGCCCGGCCGCCGCGCTCGCCTTCCTGCTGTCCGCCCCGGCGATCAACCCGGTGGTGCTCACCGCTACCGCGGTCGCGTTCCCGCGCCAGCCGCAGATGGTCGCCGGCCGGTTCCTGGCCAGCATGCTCGCCGCCTGCGCGATGGGCTGGCTGTGGCTGCGGCTGGGCCGCCCGGAGTGGCTGCGCCCGCCGACCCGCCCCGAGGCCGAGGGCGACTCGAAGTGGGCCGCGTTCTGGGGCTCGGTGCGGCACGACGTGGTACACGCGGGCGGGTTCCTGGTGATCGGCGGGATGGCCGCGGCCACGCTCAAGGCGGTGGTACCCGCGTCCTGGCTGCACGAGGTGGCGAGCCTGCCGGTGGTGTCCGTACTCGCGCTCGCGGTACTCGCGGTGCTGCTGTCCATCTGCTCCGAGGCGGACGCGTTCGTGGCCGCCTCGCTGACCCAGTTCTCGCTCACCGCCAAGCTGGCGTTCCTGGTGGTCGGCCCGATGATCGACCTGAAGCTGTTCGCCATGCAGGCCGGCACCTTCGGCCGCGGCTTCGCGGTGCGCTTCGCGCCCACCACCTTCGTGCTGGCCGTGTTGGCCGCCGTCGCCGTCGGCGGGGTGCTGCTGTGAACAAGCAGGCGCAGGCGGTGGTGCTCTTCCTGGTCGGCGCGGCGCTGCTGTGGGCCAGCCTGACCGGCGTGTACCTGCGCTACGTCAAGGCCGGGCTGCGGCCGCTGCTGATCGGGGCCGGTATCGTGCTCATCGTCGCCGCCGTCGCCACGATCTGGTACGAACTGCGCCCGAGGCTGGGTGCCCGGCAGAAGGCCGCCGACCAAGAGCACGGGGAGCACCAGGAGCACGGGGAGCACCAGGAGGACGAGCACCACGGGCACGCGCACCGGGAGCCGCGGGTCGCCTGGCTGCTGGTGCTGCCGCTGATCGCGCTGATCCTGATCTCCCCGCCCGCACTGGGCTCGTACGCCGCCAGCCGCGCCGGTACCGCGCTCCAGCCGCCGCTCGGGTTCCCGCCGCTGGTCGCGGGCGACCCGCTGCCGATGACCGTGGTCGACTACGCCGAGCGCGCGGTGTACGACCACGGGCACTCGCTACAGGGCCGCCGGGTGGAGATCACCGGCTTCATCAGTACCGGCGAGCCGGGCGGCGCGCCGATCCTCACCCGGATGTTCTTCGCCTGCTGCGCCGCGGACGCCGCGCCGATCAAAGTGGGCCTGGCCGGGCAGGTACCGGCCGGGCTGCACGCGGACACCTGGCTGCAGGTGGTGGGCACCTTCACCGACCGGCAGATCAAGGACGTCATCAACGGCGGGCCGATCCCGTTCATCGAGGTCAGCCAGGCCACGCCGGTACCCGTGCCGCGCGACCCGTACGAGGTCTGAGCGGCGGTACCCCGCTTGACCGGTTCGGCCCGGTCCAGCCCGCGGGACGACTGTGATCAGCACGCTTGGAAGTTACCTGTGCCGATTGACGCTTAACCGTTTCAGTGATGAGATCGCTGCACGCGGCCAACGGCACCGCACGCACTCCCGACACTGACACTCCCCCACGGTTGGAGAGCTCCATGAAGGCAACCAGGGCAAGGCGGGCCGCTGTGCTCGTGACCGCCGCCGGCCTCGCGGTCGGTACGGTCGCGGCGTGCGGTTCCGGCAGCGGCTCGTCCAGCGGCTCGACCGCCACGAGTAACAAGATCATAAATGTGGCCACCACCGGTACCGGCGTGGTGGCGAACTTCAACCCGTTCGCGGCGGCCACCTCGCTGGTCGGCACGCAGGGCATGATCTACGAGTCCCTGTTCTACTTCAACACCGTCAAGGTCGGCGACGTCCAGCCGGAGCTGGGTACCGCGTACTCCTTCGCGGACGGCGGCAAGACCATCGACATCACCACGCGCCAGGGCGTGCGGTGGAGTGACGGGCAGCCGTTCAGCGCCGACGACGTCGCGTTCACGTACAACCTGATCAAGAACAACGCCAAGCTGAACCTCGGCGCGCTGCCGCTCATCTCGGCCACCGCGAGCGACGCCAGCCACGTCACGCTGACCTTCAGCCAGCCCGTGTACACCCGGGTCTCGAACATCGTGGGCGGCACCGCGATGGTGCCCAAGCACATCTGGGCGAGCCTGCCCGACCCGGCCGCCTTCACCAACGCGAAGCCGGTGGGCACCGGGCCGTTCATGCTGACCAGCGTGTCGCAGCAGAACTGGGTGCTGGAGCGCAACCCGAACTACTGGGACGCGGGCAAGCCGAAGATCAAGGGAATCCGGTTCATCCAGTTCAGCGGCAACGACAGCGTGACCGCGGCGCTGGCCGCCGGCCAGATCGACTGGTGCGGCGGGTTCATCCAGGACATCGACAAGCAGTTCATCAGCAAGGACCGGGCGCACAACCACTACATCAACGAGTCCCAGGCGCTGATCACCAACCTGGTCCCCAACCTGGACAAGTCGGTGCTCGCCGACCCGGCCGCGCGCAAGGCGGTCAGCCAGGCGATCAACCGGGACCAGTTGCTGCAGCAGGCATTCTCCGGGTACGGCAAGCCGGTCAGCGTCACCGAGCTGCCCATCCCGCTGCTCAGCGACTACATCAAGCCGGACTACCAGAGCAGCCCGCTGCTCACCTACAACGCGTCCGCGGCCGGGCAGACGCTGCAGCAGGCCGGCTGGGCCAAGGGCCCGGACGGGATCTACGCCAAGGGCGGCAGGCGGCTGTCCTTCACCGTGATGACGGTCGAGGGCTGGAGCGACTACATCAGCGCGCTGCAGATCATGACCCAGGAGCTGAAGACCGCCGGCATCGAGATGAAGACCCAGCAGGTGTCGTACAACGCGTTCGCCACCGCCCAGCAGGTGGGCAACTTCGACGTGATCATCACGAACACGTACTCGGACGACGGCACGCCGTACAGCTTCTACGCCCGGGCGTTCGCGTCCTGGCGTACCGCGCCGGTGGGCAAGCAGGCCGACTCGAACTTCGGCCGGTTCCGCGACGCCACGGTGGACCAGGCGCTGCACGCGATCGAGCAGACTCCGCCGGACCAGACGGACGCGATCAAGGCGCAGATCCTGAAGATCCAGGCCGTGATCGCGGCCCAGCTGCCGTACATCCCGATCCAGCAGTCCTCCGCGCTGGTGGAGTACCGCACCGCCAACGTGACCAACTTCCCGACCGAGCAGGACCACTACGCGTTCGCCGCACCGTTCGGCTGGTGGGGCCTGGGCGTCGTGGCCAAGAACCTGGTACCGGTCAAGTAGACGGGGCCGGGCATGCGCTACCTGCGGCGGAAGCTGCTGTTCTACCTGGTCGCGGTCTGGGCCGCGATAACCCTGAACTTCCTGATCCCGCGCCTGGTGAAGGGCGACCCGGTGTCGGCGTTCCTGGCTCGTACCCAGAACTCCACGCCGATGCCGGCCTCCGCCCGCCGGGCGCTGGAACTGCAGTTCGGGGTCACCCACGATCCGTTGTGGGTGCAGTACTGGCACTACCTGGTCAACCTGGCGCACGGGGAGCTGGGGGTCTCGGTGACCTTCTACCCGGCGCCGGTGACCCAGGTGCTGCGGCAGGCGCTGCCGTGGACGGTGATCATGGTGGGGACGGCCACCATGATCAGCGTACTGCTCGGCCTCACGCTCGGCATGCTCGCCGGGTGGCGGCGGGGGACGTGGTTGGACGGGCTCATCCCGGCCACCACGTTCCTCGCGGCGATGCCGTACTTCTGGCTCGCCCTGGTGCTGCTGTACGTGTTCGGCGGGGTGCTGCACTGGTTCCCGCTCAACATGGGGTACGGCTACGACACCACCATCGGCTGGAACGGGCCGTTCCTGGTCAGCGCCGTCGACCACGCGATCCTGCCGGCGGTGTCCATCGTGGTCGCGTCGATCGCCGGCTGGATGCTCGGCATGCGCAACATGATGGTGTCCACGATGGCCGAGGACTACGTGGTCACCGCCGAGGCCAAGGGCCTGCCGGCACGGCGGATCATGGTGCACTACGCGGCCCGCAACGCGGTACTGCCCAGTGTCGCCGGGTTCGCCGTATCGCTCGGCTTCGTGGTCAGCGGCGCGGTGGCCACCGAGATCGTGTTCTCCTACCCGGGCGTGGGCACCAACCTGCTGGCCGCGGTGCAGAACTCGGACTACCCGCTGTTGCAGGGCATCTTCCTGGTCATCGCGCTGTCCGTGCTGGGCGCCAACTTCCTGGTGGACCTGGTCTACGCGGTCATCGACCCCCGCACCCGGCAGGCCGCCTGATGTCCATCGAGGTCCAGCAGGACGTGACGGGCGAGGTGGTACCCACCGTGGTGCCGGTGGCGCGGCGTCCCCGGTGGCGCAGCCTGCTGCGTACCCGGAAAATGCGCGTGGGTCTGGTGATCGTCGGCCTGTTCGCGCTGGTCGCGATCGTCGGCCCGCTGGTCATCAGCAACGCCGACCAGATCGGCCCGGACGCCCTGGCCGGCCCGTCCGGCGCGCACCCGCTCGGCACCACCAACACCGGGCAGGACGTGTTCAAGCTGCTGGTGGTGTCCACCCGCGGCTCGCTCACCGTCGGCCTCACGGTCGGCATCCTGGCCACCGCGGTATCCATCCTCATCGGCGTGGTCGGCGGGTACGCCGGCGGCCGGTACGACGAAGGGCTGTCCCTGTTCAGCAACGTGTTCCTGGTGCTGCCCGGCCTGCCCCTGGTCATCCTGCTCACCGACTACCTGCAGAGCCGCGGCCCGGTCGCGGTCGCCGCGATCATCTCGCTCACCGCGTGGGCCGGCGCGGCGCGCGTGCTGCGGGCGCAGACGCTGTCGGTACGCAACCGGGACTACGTGGACGCCGCGCGGGTCAGCGGCGAGCCGGCCTGGCGCATCATCGCGTTCGAGGTGCTGCCGAACCTGCTGCCGATCATCGCCGCGCAGTTCATCTTCGCGGTGCTGGGCGGCATCCTGATCGAGGCCGCGCTGGCCTTCCTCGGGCTGGGCGGCTCCAGCTCCTGGGGCAGCATGCTGTTCTTCGCCCAGAACGCGCAGGCGTTGTCCCTCGGCGCGTGGTGGTGGTTCGTGCCGCCGGGCACCTGCATCGCGGTGTTCGGCGCCGGGCTGGCGCTCATCAACTTCAGCCTGGACGAGCTGATCAACCCGCGGCTGGTGCAGCGGTGAGGGGCGGTCTGCGGCCCGCGCCGACGGTGCTGTCGGTACGGGACGTGGCCGTGGACTACGCCGGCGCGCGTACCGTGCACGCGGTCCGGGGGGTCAGCTTCGACCTGGCCCGGGGCGAGGTGCTCGGCATCGCCGGGGAGAGCGGCTGCGGCAAGTCCACCCTGGCGTACGCCATCACCCGGCTGCTGCGCCCGCCGGCCCGGCTGGTCGGCGGCAGCATGGAGTTCCACCCGCCGGGCGGCGGCGAACCGGTCGACCTGACCGCGCTGGCCGGCGAGGAGCTGCGGATGTTCCGCTGGCGCCGGGTGGCGATGGTGTTCCAGGGCGCGATGAACGCGCTCAACCCGGTGCTGTCGGTGCGCGCCCAACTGGCCGACGTGCTGCGCGCGCACATGCCGGAGCTGGGCCGCCGCCAGCGCGCGCAGCGCTGCCGCGAACTGCTCGACCTGGTCGGCATCGAGGCCAACCGGATGTCCGCGTACCCGCACGAGCTGTCCGGCGGGATGCGGCAGCGCGTGATGATCGCGATGGCCATGGCGCTGCAGCCCGACGTGGTGGTGATGGACGAGCCCACCACCGCGCTGGACGTGGTGGTACAGCGGGACATCCTGGAGGAGATCGACCGGCTGCGCGCCACCTTCGGCTTTGCGGTCATCTTCATCACGCACGACCTGTCGCTGCTGCTGGAGGTCAGCGACCGGATCGCCATCATGTACGGCGGGCTGATCGTGGAGCAGGGGCGGGCCACGAGCCTGCTCACCGGCGCGCACCACCCGTACACGGTGGGGCTGCTCAGCTCGTTCCCGTCACTGCGCGGCGAGCGGCGGGCCCTGTCCGGGATTCCCGGTACGCCCCCGGACCTGGCCGCGCCGCCGCCCGGCTGCCCGTTCGAGCCGCGCTGCGCGTACGCCCTGGACGCCTGCGCGCGTGCGGTGCCGCAGCTCCGCGACGTGGGTACCCGCACCGCGTGCGTGCAGTACGAGCTCCCGGACGGCCCGGCCGAGGGGCTGCGCGACGGCCGGTTCCGGCCAGGTGCGCCGTCCATCCGCGAACCGAGGGAGCCGGTCCATGACTGAAAGCGCTGGTCTGGTCCCGTTCCGACAAGCTTCACGTGACGTCTTGGCAGTCAGCGAGCTGACCAAGGACTTCGTCATCCGGGACCGGGGGCGGCGGCACCCGCTGCGCGCGGTGGACCGGGTGTCGTTCACGCTGCGCTCGGGGTACACCACCGCGCTGGTCGGGGAGAGCGGCAGCGGCAAGTCCACCATCGCCCGGATGCTGGCCCGGCTGGTACGCCCCACGTCGGGGGAGATCCGGCTGGACGGGGTACCGCTGCGCAGCGGGCCGCGCGCGGTGCGCCGGTACCGGGGCGAGGTGCAGATGATCTTCCAGGACCCGTTCGGCTCGCTCAACCCGACGCACACCGTGGCGTACCACCTGCGCCGACCCCTGCAGCTGCACCACCTCGGAGGCGGGCCGCAGGGTACCCAGGACGCGGTGCACCGGCTGCTGGAGCGGGTGAACCTGACCCCGGCCGAGCAGGTGGCGGAGAAGTTCCCGCACGAGCTGTCGGGCGGGCAGCGGCAGCGGGTGGCGATCGCCCGGGCGCTGGCACCCCGGCCCCGGGTGCTGCTCGCCGACGAGCCGGTGTCCATGCTGGACGTGTCGATCCGGCTGGAGATCCTGCACCTGATCGACCGGCTGCAGCGGGAGGAGGACCTGGCGGTCCTGTACGTCACGCACGACCTGGCGACCGCGCGCCACTTCGCGTCCACGGTGATGGTCATGTACCGGGGGCAGATCGTGGAGTCCGGACCCAGCGACGACGTGATCCTGCGCCCGCGGCACCCGTACACCCAGCTGCTGGCCCGGGCCGCGCCGGACCCGGGTACGCTGCGCACCCCGGAGCCCGGCGGGATGCGCGCGCTGCGCGGCGACCCGCGCGCGGCCGGCAGCG
>DATEJJ010000740.1:0-4080 GCA_035278125.1 Rugosimonospora sp. | reverse complement strand
GTACCGGGCCACCAGCCGGTCGCCGAGCACCGTGGCGTGCGTGGTGGTGGCGCCGATGACGAGCGCGTCGCCGTCCTCACGGATGCCGCGCAGCCCGTCGACCGCGCCCAGGTCGACCAGCACGCTGGGCGCGGCCAGCCGCATCCGCAGCAGCGGGATGAGGCTCTGCCCGCCGGCCAGCACCTTGGCGTCCTCGCCGGCCTCGGCCAGGGACCGTACCGCGTCGTCCACTGTGGACGGACGAGTGTACTCGAACGGGGCGGGGATCATGCGGCACCTCCACCGGCCTGCTGGATGGCCTGCCACACCCGCTGCGGGGTGCACGGCATGCCGACGTCGCGCACGCCGAACTGGCGCAGCGCGTCCACGACCGCGTTCACCACGGCCGGGGTGGAGGCGATGGTGCCCGCCTCGCCGACGCCCTTGGTACCCAGCGGGTGGTCCGGTGCCGGCGTCTCGGTGCGGTCGGTGACCAGGTCGGGCAGGTCGGCCGCGGTGGGCAGGGTGTAGTCGGCGAAGGTACCGGTGAGCAGGTTGCCGTCCGCGTCGTACACGGCCTCCTCGTACAGCGCCTGGGCGATGCCCTGGGCCACGCCGCCGTGCACCTGGCCCTCCACGATCAGCGGGTTCACCACCCGCCCCACGTCGTCCACGGCCACGTACTTGCGGATGTCCACCCGCCCGGTCTCGGTGTCCACCTCCACCGCGCACAGGTGGGTGCCGTGCGGGAAGGAGAAGTTGACCGGGTCGTACACCGCGTCGGCGTCGATGCTGGGCTCGATGCCGTCGGGCAGGTCGTGCGCGGCGAACACCGCGAGCGCGCAGTCGGCGAGGGACCTGCCGCCCTCGGGTACCCCGCGCACCCGGAACTGGCCGCCGCTCCACTCCAGGTCGCTCACGTCGCATTCGAGCATGTGCGCGGCCACCGGCTTCGCCTTCTCGATGACCTTCTGGCACGCGTTGACCAGCGCGATCCCGCCCACCGCGAGGGAGCGGGAGCCGTAGGTGTCCAGCCCCTTGTACGCCGAGCGGGTGTCGCCGTGCAGCACCTCCACGTCCTCGAACGCCACGCCGAGCTGGTCGGCCACGATCTGGCTCCACGCCGTCTCGTGCCCCTGCCCGTGCGGGGAGGTACCGGTGACCACCTCGACCTTGCCGGTGGGCAGCATCCGGATGCTGGCCGTTTCCCAGCCGCCCGCGTTGAACCGCAGGCTGCCCAGCACCCGGGACGGTGCCAGCCCGCACATCTCGGTGTACGTGGAGACCCCGATGCCCAGCTGTACGGGGTCGCCGCTGGCCTGCCGCTCCGCCTGCTCCTGGCGCAGCTCGGCGTACCCGAACAGCTCCTGCGCCCTGGCGGTGGCCGCCTCGTAGTTGCCGGAGTCGTAGGACAGCCCGCACACCGTGGTGAACGGGAACTCGTCGTGCCCGATCCAGTTGCGCCGCCGTACCTCGACCGGGTCCAGTTCCAGCTCCACCGCCAGCTCGTCCATCATCCGCTCGATGGCGTAGGTGGCCTCCGGCCGGCCGGCGCCGCGGTACGCGTCGGTCAGCGTGGTGTTGGTGAACACCCCGGAGCACTCGAACCGGTACGCCGGCACCTTGTAGATCGCGTTGTACATGAACGCGCCGAGCAGCGGTACCCCCGGCCCGACCAGGCCCAGGTACGCGCCCATGTTGGCGAGCAGGTTGACCCGCAGCCCGAGGATCGTACCGTCGCGCCGCGCGGCCAGCTCCAGTTCCTGGATCATGTCCCGCCCGTGGTGCGCGGTGGCGATGCTGTCGGTGCGGCTCTCGGTGTACTTGACCGGTTTGCCGACCCGCTTCGCGGCGAGGAACGCGATCATCTCCTCGGGGACGAACCCGATCTTCCCACCGAAACCGCCGCCCACGTCGGGCGCGATCACCCGGATCTTCTGCTCCGGGGTACCGGTGACCGCGGCGAGCAGGAAGCGCAGGATGTGCGGGATCTGCGTGGCGGTCCACATGGTGATCTGGTCGCCGCTCGGGTCCACCACCACGCTGCGCGGCTCCATGAACGCCGGGATCAGCCGCTGCTGCACGTACCTGCGGCGCAGCACCACCTCGGCCGCGGCGAACGCCTCGTCCACCGCGCCGCCGGTGCCCGCCTGCGCCGAGTCGAACACCCAGGTGTACACCTTGTTGGTGCCCTTGTCCACGTGCGCCAGGTGCGCCCCCTCGGCGACCGCGGCCTCCAGGTCCAGCACCACCGGCAGCGGGTCGTAGTCCACCTCGATCGCGGCCAGCGCGTCGAGCGCGGCGGCCCGGGACCGGGCCACCACCACGGCCACCGCCTCGCCGGCGAAGCACACCTCGTCCACGGCGATGGCTGGCCGGTCCGGGTGCACCATGTCCTCGGTCACGGGCCAGGCGCAGGGCAGCGCGCCCTGCGTGTCGGCCACGTCCCGGCCGCTGAACGCGGCGACCACGCCGGGCTGGCGCAGCGCCGGTTCGGTGTCGATCCGGGTGATCCGGGCGTGCGCCAGCGGGCTGCGCAGGATGGCCAGGTGCAGCAGGCCGGGCAGGGTGACGTTCTCGGTCCACATGGTGCGTCCGGTGATCAACCGGGCGTCCTCCTTGCGGCGGCGGGCGGTGCCGACCTCACCCGCCGGGCGGTCCGGTGCGATGGTCATCAGCCACTCACCTTCTCCGCCACCGGAAGCTCCGGCTCCTCGGCCGGCTCGGGCAGCGGTACCGTGCCGCCGCGCAGGGACACGGCCGCGTCCCGTACCGCCCGCACGATGTTCTGGTATCCGGTGCAGCGGCACAGGTTGCCCTCCAGCCCCTCCCGGATCTCCGTGTCCGAGGGGTCGGGGTTCTCGCTGAGCAGGTCCACCGAGGTCATGATCATGCCGGGGGTGCAGAAGCCGCACTGCAGCGCGTGCCGCTGGTGGAACGCCTGCTGCACCGGGTGCAGGCCGCCGTCCGCGCCGGACAGGCCCTCGATCGTGGTGACGTCCGTGCTGTCGGCCTGCACCGCCAGCACCGAACAGCTCTTGACCGCGCGCCCGGCCAGCAGGACGGTACAGGCGCCGCAGTTGCTCGTGTCGCAACCGACGACCGTACCGACCTTGCCAAGGGTGTCGCGCAGGTGATGGACAAGTAGGGTCCGCGGTTCGACGTCGTCGTCGTAGCGCACGCCGTCGACCGTGATGCTGATCCGGGTCATCGCACCTCCCGGGCTGAGGTCCGATGCACGCACCGAACCGAAAAGGGACGGGCGCGCCCGCCGACCCCGGCGCCATTGCCGCGAGCGCCTCCTAGTCCACCCGGGAGTCCTGCTGGCGTCGAGAGTTCTGCGCGCTCGCGCTCCAGCCAATAGGAGCGAGCCCCGCATCGCAAGAGGGTACCCGCAACATCCCCGAAATTGATCAGTGGTGGATTCGTCCACTCAGGAGGGTCAGCCGCTCCCCGCTGCCGCCCCACCGCCCGGCGATAATCTCGGCGGCGATGCTCACCGCGGTCTCCTCCGGCGTGCGCGCGCCGAGGTCCAGACCGACCGGCGAGGCCAGCCGCGCCAGCTCCGTGTCGTCCAGCCCGGCCTCGCGCAGCCGGGCCAGCCGGTCGTCGTGGGTACGGCGGGAGCCCATCGCGCCCACGTACGCCAGCCGCAGCCGCAGCGCCACCTCCAGCAGCGGACCGTCGAACTTCGGGTCGTGGGTCAGCACGCAGACCACCGTGCGCTCGTCCACCAGGCCCGCCTCGGCCTGCCCGGCCAGGTACCGGTGCGGCCACTCCACGACCACCTCGTGCGCGTCCGGGAACCGGCGGGCGGTGGCGAACACCGGCCGCGCGTCGCACACGGTCACCCGGTAGCCGAGGAAGCCGCCGATCCGGGCCACCGCCGCGGCGAAGTCGATCGCACCGAACACGATCATCCGGGGCGGCGGGGCGAACGAGGAGACGAACAGGGTCAGCTCGTCGCCGCGGCGCTGGCCGTCGTACCCGTACTGGAGGGTGCCGGTGCGGCCGGCGGCGAGCAGGCCGCGTGCGTCGTCGGCGGCGGCCGCGTCCAGCCGCGGGGTGCCCAGCGAGCTCTCCGTGCAGTCGCCCCAGACC
>DATEJJ010000739.1:0-17149 GCA_035278125.1 Rugosimonospora sp. | reverse complement strand
GGCGGCATCGATGGGTTGCCGTCGGGTTCGTCGGTGTCGGCGAGCATGGCGGTGGGGTCGAGAGCGGCCAGCTCGTGGCAGCGGTCGACGAAGCGGTCACGCGCCTCGTCGTGGGCTTGCTGGGACTCGGTGAGCAGGTCGCAGACGCGGCTTAGTTCGTCGGCGAACTGGTAGAGCTGTTCCGCGTCGGTTGCGGCGATCCGGTCGCGCAGGTCGGCGGTAGCGGTTGTCAGCAGTTGGCAGCCGGTGTGCGCGGCGGCGTACTGCCCTGCGGCGGCGACCCAGTCCAATGCTTGTTCGGGGTAGCGGCCGGCCAGGCGAAGCAGGGCGGTCCAGTGCACGCGGAGTCCAGCGTGCCGCGTCAGGGCCTGCAGTTGGGTGAAGTCCATCTCGTCTCCGTCCAGGGTCGGTGTGCGGGCGTGCGGCGGCGGATGCGGTCGGGGTTCGGCCGGCGAGGCGGCAGCGGCGCCCCTGGTGGCCGGGGCGCGCTGCGGTGGCCGAGGCGCTCGCGGGTGTTGTGTGCGTCGCCGTTGCCGGGATGCCTGGGCATGGCGGGTCGGGGTGCGGCAGGATGTCGTGGTGACCACGTCGCCCCCGGTTGTTGGTGCCGCTCATCCGGCGTCGAGCGCGGTGGTGGACGCGGTGCTGGAGCGGATCACGTATGCGAACGAGGAGACCGGCTACACGATCGCCCGGGTGGCCACCGACCGATCGGGCAACGATCTGCTGACCGTGGTGGGGTCGTTGCTGGGTGTGCAGCCCGGGGAGAGTCTGCGGCTGGTCGGCCGGTGGGGCTCGCATCCCAGGTACGGGCGCCAGTTCGAGGTGCACTCGTTCACCACGGTGCTACCCGCGACGATCCAGGGCATCGAACGCTATCTGGGCTCCGGGTTGATCAAAGGCATCGGGCCGAAGATGGCGGCCCGGATCGTCGCGCACTTCGGCGCGGACACGCTGCGGGTGATCGAACAGGAGCCGGGGCGGCTGGTCGAGGTGGCGGGTCTGGGGCCGAAACGCACAGCGATGATCGGCGCCGCGTGGGAGGAGCAGAAGGCCATCAAGGAGGTGATGGTCTTCCTGCAGGGGGTCGGGGTGTCCACCTCCCTGGCGGTGCGGATCTACAAGAAGTACGCCGACGCGTCGATCTCGGTGGTGCGTAACGAGCCGTACCGGCTGGCCGCCGACGTGTGGGGCATCGGTTTCAAGACCGCCGACACCATCGCGCAGGCGGTCGGGATCCCGCACGACAGTCCGCAACGGGTGCAGGCCGGCATCCAGTACACGCTGTCGGAGGCCGCCGAGGACGGGCACTGTTTCCTGCCCGAGCCGAACCTGATCACGGACGCCGCGCAGATCCTGGGCGTGCCGGCCGATCTGGTACGGACCTGCCTGGACGAGCTCGCCGCGGCCGAGGGAGTGGTCCGCGAGGCGGTGCCCAATCCCAGCAGTGAGGGCGCCACGATCCCGGCGGTGTACCTGGTGCCGTTTCACCGCGCCGAAACCTCGCTGGCGGGTAGCCTGCTGCGGCTGCTCGCCGCCCGGGCGGACCGGATGGCCGCGTTCGCCGGGGTGGACTGGGCCAAGGCGCTGGCCTGGTTGCATGCCCGCACCGGCGCCGAGTTGGCCGACGAGCAGGAGCAGGCGGTGCGGCTGGCGTTGACGTCGAAGGTGGCGGTGCTGACCGGTGGGCCGGGCTGTGGCAAGTCGTTCACGGTCACATCGATCATCACGTTGGCGGCGGCGAAACGCGCGAAGATCGTGCTGGCGGCGCCCACCGGGCGGGCCGCGAAGCGGTTGACCGAGTTGTCCGGGCACCCGGCCACCACGGTGCACCGGCTGCTGCAGCTGCGCCCGGGTGGGGACCCGAGCTTCGACCGGGACAATCCGTTGGACGCGGATCTGGTCGTGGTGGACGAGTCGAGCATGCTGGATCTGGTCCTGGCCAACAAGCTGGTCAAGGCGGTGGCGCCGGGGGCGCATCTGCTGCTGGTCGGCGACGTGGACCAGTTGCCGTCGGTGGGTGCCGGGGAGGTGCTGCGCGACGTGCTGGGCGCCGAGACGGTTCCCCGGGTCAGGTTGACGAAGATCTTCCGGCAGGCCGCCCAGTCCGGTGTGGTGGTCAACGCGCATCGCATCAACGCCGGCCAGGCGCCGGTCTTCGGCGAGCATCCGGACTTCTTCCTGTTCCCGGTCGACGAGCCGGAGGCCACCGCCCAGATGGTGGTCGATGTCGTGGCCCGGCGGGTCACCGGCCGGTTCGGCATCGCGCCGCGTGACATCCAGGTCCTGAGCCCGGTGCACCGCGGCCCGGCCGGTGCCGGCAATCTCAACATGTTGCTGCAGCAGGCGCTGGCCCCCTACCGGGACGGCATGCCGGAGCGTCGCCACGGTGCGCGGGTGTTCCGGGTCGGGGACAAGGTGATCCAGATCCGCAACAACTACGACAAGGGCGCGGCCGGGGTGTTCAACGGCACCGTGGGCGTCGTCACCGCCTTGTCCACCGTGGAGCGGCAGCTGACGGTGCGTACCGATGAGGACGAGGACCTCGACTACGACTTCGACGAGTTGGATGAGCTGCAGCACGCCTACGCGATCACGGTGCACCGCTCGCAGGGAAGCGAGTACCCGGCGGTGGTCATTCCCCTGGCCATGAGCGCGTACATGCTGCTGCAACGCAACCTGCTGTATACCGCGGTCACCCGGGCCAAGCGGCTGGTCGTGCTGGTCGGCAGCCGCAAGGCCCTCGCGGTCGCGGTCCGTACCGCCGGCACCGGGCGCCGCCATACCGCGTTGACGCACCGCCTCACCTCCTCGGCGGGGTGATCCGCGGTCGGGCAGTGGGCCGCGACCCGGGCCGGGTGGGTCAGCGGCGTGGGGTGCGTCGTTGGGCCGGGTGGCGTTGGAACGGTGGATCGGCGAGGTGATCTGTCGGATCCGGCAGCTCGGGTCGTACCGCTGGTCGTCCGCGTGCGGGTTCACCTCGAAGCGCGAGGATGGGCAGCCGCCGGGGCACTCGTTCCACGCCCGGTCGCCGGTGGGGTCGCCGGCCAACACCGGCCGGTGCGACCACACACACCGCGCACCATCCGGTGTGGTGTGCGCCGCGTACCGGTACCTCGCGGTGGGCGCCGGCCCAGGGGTCTGCTGGCGTAGCGCGGCCACCAACTGCTGCGCCCACTGCTTGAGTTCCGGGTAGGTGCCGACCAGCACCGGCACCACCGAGTTGTATTCGTCGCCGATGACCACGGCGACCTGACCGGCCTCGTACCGTCGGTCGCCCCACAGCTCAGGGCGGTCGTTGTACCGGTGCATTGTGACATCCGGCTGCCGGTACACCTCGTAGTCGGTCATGACGGCTGGGCTCCTTCCCGTAGCTGGGTGGCGGCAGCGCGGACACGCCGCGCGTTGGTCCAGTTGGTGGGCTGCTGCCCGACGGCGCTGACCGCGTCGGCGAACACCCACCGGTCGTCCACCCGGGCGTGCTGCATGGCGGCCATGACCGCGGTGCACCCCCCGACCTCGCCGGGCCGGGGGGCGTCGAGCAGCTGGGGTGTCGGTGAACCCGAGCCGGATCACGTCGTTCAGATCACGAAGACTGTCGACCTGCAGCGACTCCTCCATGCCGGACGTGAGGTGCTTGAAGAAGAGGTTTGCGAAGAAGTTGCGGGCTCGCTCCTCGTTCTGCTCGAACACCATGAATTCGTCGAGGTCGATGTAGGCGCCCGCATCGGCTCCCAGCTCAAGGCCGATCATCGAGCCATCCGGCATCTGAGTGCGGAAGTTGCTCTGCTGCTCGATCGCGGCGATCTTGACGGTGAACCCCCGGAGCGGGAAGACGCATCGGACCAGGAACTCGGCGAGGTAGGGCTGGAGCTCACGGGGGACACTGCTCCACTCGTCGAGGATCAGCCAGATTCGGCGACTCGACAGGGTCTTGGCCAACTCGCGGAGGGCTCGTGCGACGTCGCTGAAGTTGATGCTGAAACGCTCGGTACCACGACGGACCTCTCGAAGTAGCCCACGGCCCTCCTGGGTGCGCTCACCGCCGAACTGGCCCTCGAAGGAGGGCTTGGGGCCTGCGGCGAACTTGAGTTGGCCGCTGTCCTTGGTGGCGTCCTTGCGCTCGGCCTCGACGGACAGTTCGACCTCGCCGGACACCTTGACACTGGTGATGGCCACGAGCAGCTCATCGAGTTTGTTGACGAACTGCTCGTCCTGGATTAGCGCTTCGTTTCGATGACGGCGTTTCCAGGTCGTCTCGGACTTGTCCCAGGATGTCAATCAGGAGGCGTGTCGCCCGATCGACGGCGGATCCAGATTCCGGGTCGAGGATCCCGCTCGCTGATCCCACAGTGCGAAGGTCGAGGTTGATGGCGACGTCACCGCGGGTGCGAGCTTCGGTCGCGAGGTAGGTGACCGCGTGAGTCTTTCCAGTGCCTCGCCGGCCGTAGAGGATCTGATGATCAACCATGTCGAGGATGTCGGCGATGCCGGAGTCGACAAAGGTCTCCCGGAGGATGGAGGGGTCACGCTGCTCCGCGCGTCGGGCAATCTTGCTCACCGCTCGGTTCATCTGCGAAAGGGCGGTGGCCAATCGGGTCCTCCTCGTTGAAGCGCTGCGGTACGCGGTCCTGCCCGCAGCCGATCCACCATAACCCTCCAAGTCCATTACCCAACGCGATCTGTTCCAGAACGTTGTCATCGCGGAGAAGCAGAAGTTGGAAGCCCGAGGTCGACGGGACCAGTGCGCGCGAAGCGCTGGGCCTGCTCTCGCTTACTGCGCAGGAAGGTGAGCGCGAGGTCTAGGCCCTCGACCTCGCCTCGCCATCCCTCGGCGAGGGCGCGCTGGCGACGGGCGAGGAGGTCTTCCTCCAGTTCGGCCAGGCGCGGGCGGCATCTTCGGATTGATCGGCAGCAATGGACATCTCAAGAGGTACGAACGCTGCGGCACCGTCCTGACACCTACTCGGCCTCGCCGAGCGGCAGACGCCATCGCTCCGATAGCGGCTTCACGGCCATACCTCGGCTGATCCCACGCACCCGCATGCCGCGGTCACCGGAGATCACCACGACCTTCTTCTCGATGACCTGGGACACGAGCTCAGCCCGGTTGAGGATCTCGTGGTCCACATCGGGGTTGCGCTGGTGGCCCATCGGGTCCGACAGGATCTCGACAGTTACGCCGGAACGGATCTCCGATCCGCCTGTCACGGCCTGCTCCAGGTGCCTGTCGAGCAAACGCAGCCGCGTCTCCGCGCGGCCGGCAAGCTGCTTGCTCGACGCGTACGTCTTGTTGTCCAACTCATCCAAGACGACCAGCGGGATCAGCAGGCGGATCACGCTGGAACCCGTCTCGTCGCACCAAATGATCTCGTCGAGCGGGCGATAGTGCAGCATCGTGTTCGTGTCGAGCACGAGAACATCGCCAGCACGCTCCACCAGATGCACGAGTTCCTTCAGGGACTCGATAGTCGCCGCGATCTGGTGCCGCTGCGTCTCCAACTCCTCACCGAACACCGCCGGTCCAACGAGCAAGTCCTCGCCGCGGCCATGTGCCCGGATGTGCCAATGACGCGGCGAGTGCAGGCTGATGAGCATCTCCCCATCCGCGAAGAGGTTGCGGTACTGAAGCTCGGTAGTCCGTACCCAGGCCAGGTACACGCCCAGCATCTGATCACGATTGCTGGACCCGATGGTCCCTGCCGCATCGACGCGCTCGGTCAAGACCTCGATCGCCCGCCGCGCTGTTACCCCGGTCCGTAGTCGCATCTCGCCAGCATGCCCCGCCGTCGCGCTCATAGGCCGTCCGGCACGCGGGCGGACGACGAGAACGTATACTCTCGGCATCACGAGCCGCACACCACGGTGCTCGGCTCTTCAGGTCGTCTTGGCGCGGAGTCTGCTCCTCGCCGATTTGGGGCGTCGCGGCAGGGCTGTTGTGATTATGTCGGCCTCAGTAGCAGCCATCCTGGCCGCAGCAGGGAGCCCCGGGCGCTTGTGCGGCATAACTGTCGGGTTCGCATAAGACTCGTCAGGCCATTCGTCGCCGGTGTCGGCGTGCCACAGGTGCTCGCCGTCGGCGGTGTCCGCGGCGACGAGGGTCGCGGTAGCACCGGACACATCATTGCTGAGCCGGAACACCAGTCGGGGCATCGTGGGGGACACGGCGCGGGCGGCGCCGCGGGCCTCGATGGCCGGCAGGTCGGCGGAGGTTTCCGCGGCCTGCTCGGCCCGGATTCGGGCGGCTCCGCGAATGTCCTCCGGGGTGGTGTCTGGCAGGTGGGGTAGCCGGTGGCAGTCACGCCGTTCCCTCCGATCACGTGCTGCGGGTACGCACCGCCGACGCGCCGGGAGGATGTGGGGTCCCGGGTGTCGGGGTGCCGCGCTTACGGGACCGGTCATAAGCCCGCCCGGGGTCGGGGGGTGGCAAGCCACCACCGGTCAAAAGATCTTGGCGTCGAGCGCAGCGAGACATGCCCGCCAAGATGTTTTGGTCCGGGGCTTGCGCCCCCGGCCCGGGTGGGCTGACCTGGGGTCCGCTCAGCAGCGACACCACCGGCCCAACCCGGATCACCCAGCCACGGATCCGGCCCGGAGCGCCCCGTCGCAGACACCGATGGCCAACCACCGGTGATGTCAACAAACCTCTGCTGGAACCGGCGATGCGACCGGTGCGGCCGACCCCCGGCCGATGCCACCCCGCACACCGGGGAGTCCACAAGGGATTGACACGCGTTGTGGCCAGATCGCTACGAGCGCAGCAGCCCCGCTTCTTCCGGCCTCAGTCGCCGATCCTGGGTCGTCGAGCAGGCAGCTCGCGCACCGGGCCGCGTACCCCCGGGTGGAGGTCCGCACTGTGGCGGCGTGCGCCGACCCCGGTGAGTGTCTGGTTGCCGTGCGCCGCCGGTTGTGAGCGCCATCGCCGCCCACGGCGCCACACTGCGGCGCCGGCATCGAGCAACCTGGGCCAGGGCACGGGCGCCTGGCGGTTCGGGCGGTTCGTGGGCGGACCACCGGCATCGTTTCAGTCCCCGGTTCGGGGTGCGCCTCTGTGCAAGGGCGATGGTGGTAATGAGCGTGCGCCCTGTCCGTGGGTCGGCGCGGGATTGTTCGGTTCCGAACGGCATGGGGCGGATGTGGGGAATTGCGGGTGGCGGGGCTACGGTTGGTGTATGGGGATCCGTGCGATGAATAGGGATATCGCGGCGCTGCGCAGCGGCGCCGGGCGCAGGATGGTCGCGCGACAGCTGTCTGGATGGGCGCCGTCGCGCCGGTCGCCGAGCAGGTCGGTGGACTCATGGCAGAGGGCCGCATGTCCGGACTGATACTCCGCGCCGAACAGGGTGTGCTTGGTGGCCTCCTCAGGGGTGTGGACCCGGCGCTGATCACGACGACCCTCACCAGCGACGATTTCGCTCACCCCACCCACCAGGCCATCTACAAGGCCGTGTGTGATGTTGAGCATCTCGACTACACCTCACCGCGCCTCCACGCGGCGGTAGCCGCCATCGTTGACGAACCTGGCGTGACCGCTGCGTGGCTGCGCGAGCTGGCCGAGGCCGCACCCAGCGCCCTGCACGTCCGCGCCTATACACAGATCGTCGTGCAGGCCGCGTTCGACCGCGACACCGCGCAGTACGCCGCACCGTACCTGGCCGCCGCTGCGCGGGCCGCCGACCCCACCGCCCAGACGCGGCTGACCCGACTCGGTCATGCGCTCGCCGACCAAGCCGCGGTCTATGCCCGGATCAGCGATGTCGATCCGCACGTCGCGGCGCTCACCAACGGACCAGCGCCGACGCCCCGTGTGGGCGGGATGCATCCGGAAGAGCAGATCATCGCCGACCTCCTCCAGCACCCCGAGCAGGCCCGTGCGGTCGCCCCCTGGCTGGACTCCGCCCTGTTCAGCAACGACCAACACCGGCGGGTGTTCGAGATGGCCGTATCCCTGGCCTACGACAATGACGCTGTCGACGCGGTCATCGTCGGTTGGCAGGTCACGCGCGCCCATCCAGCAGGCCCGCACCCGGACGAGGCGACCAGCGACTACCGGTTCTTGACCAACCTGGAATCCAGGCACGTGCCGACGGGCACCGCGGTGCGGGTCGGCACGCAACTGCTCGCCGAACATGTTCAGGCGTCCGTCGCGGTGACCACCGCCACCGTCGCCGCGTCCCTTCGTCCGGTTGTGACCACCACGTCTGACCGTCACGCCGAGCCAACGGACGCCACGCCGACTACCGTAGAGCCCCACGGCATCGAGCTGTGACATGGAGGCCACGCCATGAATGACGTCAATCAAGCCGCCGCCACCGGCAGCCGAACCGGCGACGCGCCCCGCGTCATGTCACACGAGCAGATGCGCGAGCACCTCGACCATCAACGTGCGAGCGTCCTGGCAGCCGGCACACGGTACGAGATGTTCGTTCGCCACGACGGTGTGTGGTGGATAAGCGACCATGAGGGGTTCATTGAGATGCCTGATCCGACCCATAACCGGCGCCTCGACCGGTGGCAGCTACGCCTCACCCCGACGACCGGGACGGCGTGATACAGCAACTACGAGCGCGCCGAATGGCTCAATATGAGTCAGCCGACGCACGATTGCGCCGCACTGGCGCTCAGCACTCCGCGCTCCGCCGCCGCTGTTAGTTCCAGGCCGTGCGCGTGCAGTGCGCTGCCCAGCGATCGGCGTTGGGCGCTGGCCCGGCGGGTAGCGCCCGTTTCCGCACGCGCCTGGATCCACGAGAGGTGTGCCGTGGCGATGAACTCGGCGTGGTCAGGAGCGGCATCCAGGACGGTTCGGACCCGGCAGGGCGACCTGGACTCGCCGTCCCACAACAGACCGAATCATCGGTCCATTCGCGTACCCGAACCCAGCCGTCGAGGACGTCAAGCCCGAAGGACAGCCGCGTCGCGCGAGTCCCGGCCGGTCTTTCGCTGAGCACCACGGCGTGGACGGGGCCCCAGGACGTCATCATGGCGAGGGTGGGTACGGACGGGTTCGCCTGCCGTGACGGGACCGATCGCGGAAGAAGCGGGCAGCTGTGCTCCATTCGTGGTGCCGGTGGTGCGGGCGGCGGCGACTGGGCCGGCTGACCGGCGCATCCGGGACGTCCTGACTGAACTGGCGGCGCCGCTCGCCCTTGCGGGCAGGGGTGACCACCGCGGACCCGCATCGGCGTGGCGCTTGCGCGCGAGAAACCGGCTCTGCGTCTCGACGGCGACCGTCCAGTCTTCGTGGATGCGGGTGCGAAGGTAGGCGTCTTTCGCCTCGCGCGCCGCGGCCTCCAACTCCTCCAGCGACATGCCCGGCCGCAGGAACCGGCTGCGATACGTCACCGCGCACGTCCGACCGCCGCGTCGCCGGACGCGTTGGTCCGTACCTGGTAGAGGGGTGACTCGGGTGTCGGGCCAGGGTCCTTGGGCTTCGCGCTGAACCCGGAGACGATGCGGTGCTGCGCCTCGATCAGCTTGCCGATCGCCGTGCGGATGGCGCTCGCGCTGGGTGTGGTCGACTGCACGATGTCGATCATGCCTTGAACCCAGACGCGACGCAGCTTCTCCAGCTCGTCGCGCTCGGTCTGCAGCCGCTGCCAGTGTTCGGCCTGCTCCTGGGCGATCGCGCGGAGGTCCTCGCCGCGGCGATCGGGCGGGATCAACGCGAGTGCGGCGTCGACCCGGCGGTCCGCGTCGATCCGCGTGTGGTCCGCCTCGATCCGGTACCGGACCGCGATATCCCGGTAGTGCTCGATCACGTCGCTGGTCGTCGGCCCCTCCTGCGGGGTGACACCGGGCCAGCCCTCGTCCAGCCACCGGTTGCACCAGTCGGCCAGTTCGCGCATCTGCGCGCGGGACACCAGCACCGACCGCTGGGAGTACCCGCCGCGGTGCGAGACCGCGATCACCACCGTGTCATCGCCCCGCATCGGCTCGCGGTAACGGGGGCCGAGCGCCAGCACATTGTTGCCGCCCGTCTCGTGGACCTGTAGGTGCAGCGGGAAGGGTTCCTTGATGGGCATCACTCGGCTCCCTTGCGGATCGTGCCGTGAGAAATCCGGCGACTGTCGTGGCGGCCCAGGGCCGCGTGTTGTCCGTTGACCAGGACGTCAACGCCCACCGCGAGGCTGGACGCGTACCCCACCCAGCGCTCGCCGTCGAACTCGTTCTCAGAGGTCATCGACCATTCGCCGCGGATCGTGCGGCGAGCGAAGCCGACCCGGTCACCGCTGCGCGGGTCGTGGACGGAGAAGTCGTCGGGACCGTCCGGCCGGTACCAGACCCGGCCGACGCACAGGTCAGCGCGCTGCCCCGACGGGCCCGCCTCGATGGTGCGGTACAGATCCGCGTACCCCTGTCCGGTGGCGAGCAGGCCGGCAATCGTGGCCGCGTTGTCGCTGGCCAGGAACTGGGCGCGCCGGGCCATCACGCCACCGCCTGCGCGGGCGGTGACGCGGCCGAGCGCGGCAGGTGCGCCAGGTCCTCGCGGCCGGCGTGGTGCAGGCCGCAGACGTGCTCGCCGCGTGGCTGGTCGCACACGGTGACGCCGACGACCGCGGGCCGGATCGTCCAGTCCGGATGGAACTGGGTGTAGAGCCCGGCGTTGTACTCGGCGCTCTGCACGTCCGCACCCCTCGCGTTGCCCCGGGTGCGGTGCCGCACGATGCGCCCGAGACCGTCGCCGGCGAGCACGACGGTGCCCACGGGCGGGATCGCCCCGGTGTCCTTGCTGGCGGTCACGCCGCTCTCACCTCGATGTCGTCGGCGGCGACCTCCCAGAGGTCGTCGATACTCAGGCCCTGGAAGGCGGCGACCAGCGCGGCGACGAACCGGGCCCTGGGTGGGTGGTGGCCGGGCAGCACACGCCAGACGGCGGACCGGCCCGTGCCCATGCGGCCGGCAAGAGCGGTGCCGGACCGTAGGCCCGCGACCGTGCAGTGGTGGACGAAGGCGTCGCCGCGACGTCGCAGGGTCACGCTCACGCCGTCCACACGCACGATCAGCGTGCAGGTCACACAACACAGCGCCGGGCAGGCGGCGGGAATATCACCCGCCCCACCGATCCGGACATGAACCTCTCGGTTCGTCCGGCTCGTGCCGCACAGTGGTTCGGGCTCAGTGGAGGAGAGATTCCACGGGCCGCTGCCGCCGATCCCGAGTAGCCACACGGCGTCGGGCGCAACGTCTGGGATGTGCACGAATGAGGTCCTTTCTGGGCAGGGGCCGAGACACCCGTACCGACCCCGGCGCCGTGTCTGGTGCGTTACGCGCGTACGGGTTGGCGGGCCTGTGGGCGTGGCGGGGAATTCCGCGCCGTAGGTGGTAGGGATCCGCTGCACGATCCACGGCGGGGTGGCGGCCTGGTCGGGGCGCTCACACGTAATGAACTGGCCGCGGGTGACCGGTGACCAGGGGAGGCTGTCCAGTCCGCTGGCCAACCATGCGGCGGCGACCTGCTCGAAGCGGCACCATGTGCACGGAGCGGCCGGGGTGTGGCCACCGTCCCGGCAGCGGTCGCGGGTGCGGCCAATCCGGCCGCTGCTGCGGCGGCGGGTGACGCGCGTCCAGGTGTTCAGGGCGTTGTGCTGGCCGAGGTGGACGGTCGGGACCGGTGCGGTTCAGCGGGTCGGTGAACCAACGAGCGCGACCAGCAACATGATCAAGGCAGCGGCCGGGGCAAGCAGGCGGTCGTTGGGTTCAATGGTCGTGTCAGGGCCTGGTGCCGCGGCTTGGTTGCCAGATGGGCAGCCGAAGACGGCGAGGCGCCTCGGCCTGCCGGCCCGCCCTTAGCGGGCGGGCCGGGTGTGAGGTCAAGCCACGCGGGCGGTGGCCATGGCCCGGATGCGGGGATCGTAGTCGATCATGTCGTCGGCGATGGCGGTGTGGCGCTGGACCGCTTCGCGGGCGCGGGCGTCGGAGACGATCGGCGTACTGGCCAGCGCCTGGCCGTCGCCATCCAGTGGGCGCCACCGGTCGGCTTGGCCCGCGGTCGGGACGCGTTGCACGTACCCGGTGCGCCGTGGGCCTTGGTGCAGGACCTGCCCCGACCAGTCGGGCGTGTCGACCATCGTCCAGCGGGCTCGCGCGGGCAGGGCATGGCGCCCTTCGGGCCCGGGGTCGGTCTGCGTCATGGACGCGACCGCGGCGCGGAGGTGTTCGCGGGTGGTGGCCGTGATGGTTGCCCCGGGGGCCTGCTGGCACACGTGCAGCAGCTCCCAGTAGAGCTGGATGGTGGCGCCTGCGGCGGTGTCGGTCATCGGTACCTCCGTGGATGGTTCGGTTGCCTGGTTGCGAGGTTCGGGGTTGCCGTCCCCTTGCCTTGCGCTTCGGATCGTGCAGTATCGAAGCTGACGGGACACCTCCGGCGCGGTGGGGTGGGTAGGTCACATCACCGTGTCGAGCGCTGCCGCGAGGGCCTGGGTGGGGCTCATGCCCTGGTCGTAGGTGGCACGCCAGTTGTAGTCGGGCAGGTCGAAGATGCTCACGCCACAGTCGCGCCACGCGGCGGTGTCGGTGGCCATCAGGAATGCGGCGTATGGCCGGTCACCGCCGGCGGTGTCGAGGTATTCGGCGCCGCGCTGGTCGAGCGCACGCATCATCATCCGGCGGGTGTCGTCGGTGAGGGTGTCGGTCCATGCCATGGCGGCTGGCTCCTTCCGGGCGGCCTCGGTGTGGTGGTCGGTCCGGCGGCCGGCTGCGGGCGCTGGTCGTACACGAGGGTCATGGCGTGGCGCTCGCCGTGGTGGTGGTCGCCGCATCCGTCGCATGCCCGGGTGGCGTGCGGGATTGTCACGCAGTCGCACCGGTCGGCGTCCCGGGTCTGGGGTTCGCAGTCGTGCGCGTGGTGTTCGGCGAGCAGGCCGGCGGACAGGTCGGCGCTCGCGGGGATCAGGGACAGGGGCTCGGGCAGTTCGGCCGGCCGTTCGGGGTCGTATTCGCCGTTGGCGTGCAGGCACAGGCAGTCGGTACAGATCCACAGGATCGCGTAGTTGCCGGACGCGATGGCGGCGGCGTAGGCGTTCATGGCGAGCGTCTCCTCGGACAGGTTGGTGTGTCGGTGGCTCGCCCGGGCCGGCTGCTGGGCGATCGCCGACCCGGGATGGTGTGCGGTTGCGGCTACCGGGTGGCGAGGCGGGCGGGCGGGTCGATGGGGTCAAACCCGGCGCTGGCGCAGGCGTAGAACCGGTCGTCTACGCTCACCACGTCCCCTGGGGACATACTGCGGTGCCCACGTTGCCGGTAGGCGACGGCGCGGGGGTCGGGCGTGCCGACCTCGGGATCGTCGCCGATGTTGAGCAGGCGGAAGACCTGCTCGCAGACGGCGTGGTCCGGTGAGGTACCCATGACGGTGGTTTCGAACGCCAACACGAGCTCGTGCTCGGGCTGGTAGCCGAACAGCATGCCGATCGGGAGTCCGCCGTCAACTGTGGTGGTGTTCAGGTACGCGCGTACCCTGATCGTTGCGCTCATCGTGTCTCCTTGGTCCGTTGTCTGGTGGCATGGTCCGGGGTTGCCGTCCCCGGTCTCGCACTTCTAGGCGTGCAGTATCACGCTGGTGGGGTGTTTCCCCTGGTCGTGTGGTCTGGGGGTCACAGGTATGCGGTAGGTCCCAGCGCGGGGCAGATCCACCCGCGCGGTCCGCACTGGTACGGGCCGGCCTGGTGATTGGGCAGGGAGAACTCGCCATCGCATCAACGGCAGGACACGCGTTTGTTTCCCCGGGCGCGTTGGCGGATGTCCTCGGCGGTCTGCTTGGCCAGTTCCTGGGTGTATTCGGCCGATGCGAGCAGTTCGTCGGTGCGCGCGAGCGGGTGGGCCACCTGGCCGACCGGGTCGGGGTCCGGGGCCATGCTTGGGCTGGCTGGGCGGCCGCGCATGGCTTCGCCTGCCGCGCGTTGCGGCGTCATCGCACCCCCGCCACATACGCACGCGCGCACGGCCGGCACATGGAGCACTGGCGCCAGGTGGCGACGGTGGCGGGGCGGGGGCACAGCAGCGTGTCGCAGTTCTCGACAGGGATGCCGTTGAGGTGCAGCCAGACACTGCGTCGGGTTTCCCCGACACCGTGGGGTGACTCGTTGGTCAGGACGCGGTGGGGGATGGGGGTGCCGTTGACGCGGATGGTGAACAGGTCGCGGTCGGTGCCGGCCGGGGCGACGTGGGTAACGGCGATGACGTGGCGGTTGTCGGTGACGATGAGGACCTCGGAGAAGCCGTCGACGAGGCGGTGCGGCATGGCGCGGGCGCGCGTGTAGGCGATCCACGCGGTGCCGCCGACGGTGGCACACAGGTTTTCGGCGAGCTTGCGGGCGTACTCGGTGAACCCACATTCGCCACGGGTGGCGCTGGCCGCTACGGCGAGGGTTTCGATGCGCAGGAAGTACGGGTCCACGCTCGCCGCCTGGGCGCTGCTGTTGCGCATCACTGGCTCACCGGCCCGTGGTATGCGCCGTCCTCGACGGCCCATCGCGCCACCCGTTGCGCCGCGATGCGGTGCGGGTGGTAGTCGGCTGCGGCCCGCAGGGTCCGTGCCACGTTGGCGGCGTTCTGGCCGTCCTCGTCGTTCCAGTCGACCACCAGCGCGATCGGGCCTTGTGGGGAAGGCGCGTAGCCGTTGCGGTCGGTCAGGTACGCGGCGATGGCGTCGGCGGCCGCGCAGACTGTCGTCAGGTTCGCGCCGGCCAGTCCGGCGATCCATGCGGCGACCGGACTCTGGCCCTCCGTGAGCGGTTCCAGGACGGCTCGTGGGCGGCCGGTCACCACGATCTCGATCGCCCCCATGACGCACGCGCGGGGGTGACCGGCCGGGTCGGTGCAGCACCGTGCCGGCAGGATCTGCGGCCGGTGCCAGCCCTCACGTAACCAGCCGTGCCGGACGAGATAGCCCGCCGTGCCGCGCAGCACCTCGGCCGGATCGGCGGAACCGGTGCCGCTGGGCGTCGGTTCGCTCAACGATATGCCGTGTGACGGACTGCGGACATCGGTCATGGCGGGCCTCCTGGTGCGCTCGGTTGTCTGGTTCGAGGTCCGGGGTTGCCGTCCCCTTTTCTCGTACTTCCAGTCGTGCAGTATCTGGTCCTGGTTCGGGGTATCCGGTGCTACGACTGGATGTCGGGACGCGCCGAATCGTTCAGTAACGCAGCCACCTGTTCAGTAGGTCGTGCAGTGACGCAGCCGAAGGTTCGGTACATGGCCTTGACCTGGCGTTCCATAGCCAGGTGGCCCAGCCCGTCAGTAGCTACCGGTGGGTTACTGAACTGTTCAATGCGCCGCGAGCGGGGCCAGGGTACTGAGGGCAAGACTTCAGCGCCCTGGCCACGGCGTCACTCACTGAACTCTTCGTTGCGTTCCGACACTGGATGTCGGGACGCGCCGAATCGTTCAGTAACGCGGCCGACACCTCGGTAGGTCGTTCAGTAGCGCGGCGGAGAGTTCAGTAAGGTCACTTCGACTGTTGTCCGCGCGGGGAGGGGTTTGTGGCCGTGCGGCAAGGTTGCGGCGTGCGAATCGCGGATGGTCGCATCGGTGGGCCGCGGCGGTTTGCCGGCGGTGCCGGTACCCACCCCACCCAATGCGCCCGCGAACACCTCAACCACCTAGGCGCCATAGCCATCGCCGCACTGTCGACAGTGGACAACAAACCCACGGCCTGGTCGGCGGCATCGTTAACCACCGACAACGCCCCGCGACCACCCAACGCTGTCCGCCGAATGGTCGTGACGGCGGTCCCCGCGCCGCCGCGTGGACTGGGTACAGTGTGCCCCGTGACTGAAGCGAACCAGAGGCTCGACGACGCACGGCTGCGGGCCGCGCTGGACACGCTCGGGATCCGTGACCCTCACCCTGATGAGGGCAGGCGGATCGACAATGGAGTGCTCCTGGGGATCTTGCTGGCTCTCACCGAGATCGCCATCCTGCATGACCTGACCGACGCGTCTGCCGACTCCCTGACCCGCGGATACCGCTGGATGGTGGATCAATCCCTGGACGGCGATGAGGCCGACAGCGCCCGGTTGCGGGCGCAGCTGCTCCAAGACCGCTTGCACCGCAGCGCCACGACGTCTGGGGCGAGCGGGCAGCAGACTCGCTGGGGCTGATCCAGGTGTGCGGGCCGGCCATATTGGCGGCGGCGAACCTGCTGGAACTGCTGCATCACCACTCCGTCACGCCGCCCAGGGTGGCCAGCTCGATGGGCGCGGCGCAGATCAGCCTTGCTCAGACAGCCGGCGCCTTCGCCCAGCTTCGCGAGCGACTTCTCCGCGACGGATTCGAGGTCTGACGACCGGACTTTCCCACACGGCGGGACATCGCTACTGGTCACGGACGAGGCCCGAGCTGGTTGTCAGCCAGATCGCTGAACCACCGCTACGGGAGTCACTGAACTCGTCGCTGCGCCGCGGCGAGAACGGATGACCCGGACAAACAATTCAGCGCCCAGGTCGCGGCGGTTGCTCACCGAACTCGTCGCTGCATGCCGACACTGGACCACAGCGGATGTCGGTACAGGCCGTTGCACAGCTGGATCGTCTTGGTGGCCACGGTCGCCATGAGGCTGCCCCCAGGGTCCTGTCTTCGGCGTGCTGGCTGGTCAGGCGTCGTCGCCGTCACGGCACATGGCGGGGTCGTCATCGAACAGCCCGAGGGTCTCCTCCCGGCAGGTCTGCCAGGCGGGGCAGGTGTACCGGCCGCAGGTGGGGCAGGGCTTCTCGGTCCGGGGCACCGGTTGGAGCTGCGGCGGCTCGTCTGGCTGCCAGGTCCGGGGCGGTCCGAGGAAGTCATCCATGGCGGATCTCCTGTGATCTCGGTTGTCTGGTTGCGAGGTCCGAGATTGCCGTCCCCTTCCCTCGTAGTTCGAACCATGCAGTATTAGGTGTTGTTGTGGCGCAACGGATCGACCCCGCGACCTGGTGTCGCCGGATCCTGAAGACTGACCCCCTGGGGTACCGCAGGGGGTCAGTCTTAGGGATCCGTTGACACCTGGACCACACCACGAACCGAACCGCGGTCGGGACCTACCCTGACCACGCGGCGCGTGCGGTGTGCTTCCCCGTCTGCCTGGTCGAAGACCACCGGGGCGGCGCCCGGGGTGCCAGGTCGGGGCCTCAAGATGGTTGACGGGCACGGGTTTCGCCCGGCAACGATCTTGGGG
>DATEJJ010000738.1:0-7702 GCA_035278125.1 Rugosimonospora sp. | reverse complement strand
AGCCGACCTCCGGCTCGGGGCGGGGTCCACTGCCGGTCGGTCCGACCGGGGGGCTGCTCACCGGGGCCTCCTCGATGCGGGCGGGACTGCTTATCCATCTTCGCGGTCCGCGCAGACGGCCGCCAAGGGCCCGGGTGTCCTAAAAGGACTCCCGGGACCGCTTCAGCTCGCTGAACTCCGGTACCGCCGAGAGCAGCCGTACCGCGTCGTACAGCTTCTCCGCCGCCTCGCCCTCGGGCACCGGTACCACCACGGGGCCGAAGAAGCCCGGCCCGTCGCCCAGCGCCAGGATCGGGCTGCCCGACTCGGTACCCACCCGGGCCTGACCGGCCTCGTGGCTCTCCCGTACCGCCTTGTCCAGGGATGCGTCGTCGGCGGCGGCCAGCAGGTCGTCCGGCAGGCCGGCGGCGGCGAGCGCCTCGGCCAGCACGTCGTTCTCCATCGGCCGACCGTCCCAGTGCACGCGGGTGCCGATCTCGGTGTACAGGCGGGCCAGCGCGTCCTGCCCGTGCCGCTCGCCGGCGGCCTGGAGCAGCCGCTGGCCGCGTACCGAGCGCGCCACGGCGGCACGGTACTGCTCCGGGATCTCCCGGCCCTCGTTGAGGATGGCCAGGCTCATCAGCCGCCATTCGATGGTCTGGCCGCGGGTGGTGGTCACGCCGGTCAGCCAGCGGGAGGTACGCCAGGTGAACGGGCAGGTCGGGTCGAACCACAGGGTGACGTCAGCTGTCATGGTTAGACGCTAGCGCCATCCAGGGTGAGCAGGTTGCCTTCGGGTACCACGATCGTCGGGCGGCTGGTCACCAGCTTGGCCCGCGCCCGCGCCTTGGCCCGGTTCTCCGGCGAGCGTGCCACGGTGCGCCGGTAGCTGGCCGCCGTACGCTTGGCGATCGCCGCCCAGCCGTACCGCGTCTGCACCATCTCCCGCGCCTGGTCAGCCATCTTCCGGGCGTTCGACTCGTCACTCAGCAAAGTGGACACCGCGTCCGCCAGCGCGTCCGGGTTCTTCGCCGGGAACGTCACGCCGGTCACGCCCGGCTCCACGATCTCGGCCAGCCCACCGGTGGCCGCCACCGCGAGCGGGGCGCCCGCCGCGGCCGCCTCCAGGGCGACCATGCCGAACGGCTCGTAGATGCTGGGTACCACCATGGTGTCGGTCGCCGCCAGGGTGGCCGGCAGGTCGTCGCCCACGAAGCCGGCGAAGCTGACCGCCCGGTCCAGCCGCAGCCGCCGGGTCTCCTCCTGCAACTCCTTGCGGTGCGGCCCGTCCCCGGCGATCACCACGCGCAGCCCGGGGTGCCGGTACCGCAGCTCGGGCAGGGCGGACACCAGGTGCTGTACGCCCTTCTCGTACACCAGCCGCCCGGCGAAGCCGAGCAGCGGGCCGTCCCCGGCGAACCGGGCGCGCGCGGCGGCCACCGCGGCCTCCGGGGCCTGCCACACCGGCGCGTCCACGCCGTTCGGGATGACCTCCACCTTCGCCGGCTCCAGCTCCAGCAGCCGGGACACCTCCCACCGCATGTACCCGGAGCAGACCAGCACCGAGCTGGCCTCGTGCCCGAGCCACCACTCGACGGAGTGGATGCACCGGTTCATCTCCTCCGGCAGCCAGCCCTGGTGCCGGCCGGCCTCGGTGGCGTGGATGGTGGCCACCATCGGGATGCCGAGGTGGTCCCGCAGCGTGACGGCGGTGTGCGTGACGAGCCAGTCATGCGCGTGGATGACGTCGTACGAGTCGGTGGCGGCGGCGTGCAGGGCGGCCCGGGTCAGGCTGTGGTTGAAGGCCATGGTCCAGGCGAGCAGGGTGGGGGTGGCGAGCGGGAACAGGGGCGGATCCTCGGGGGCGCGGACCACGCGTACCCCTTCCCGGATCTCCTCCAGCGGTGCGGCGGGCGCGTGCCGGGTGACCACGGTGACCTGGTGGCCGGCCGCCGCCAGGGAGGTGGCCAACGCGTGTACGTGCCGCCCGAGCCCGCCGACCACCACCGGCGGGTACTCCCAGGACAGCATCAGCACGCGCAGCGGACGCGGCGGGCGCTTCGACCTCGGCCCCCTGACTCCGGTCTTCCTCTGCGGCACGGCCGCCTCCCTCTGCTCCGATTCCGCCCCCGGAACGCCCCCGGGCACGCGCCGGTAGGCACCACAATCGGGTGCCATCAGCGTGCGAACGGGGAACGTCGACTATCGTGCCATGCGCGATTTACTTGCGGCGTCTGAAATGTTTCGGCGCCGTAAAGCTCTTGTGTTGCTCTGTACTCAACCCGCGACCCGACCCGCGGCCGCGCCCGCGCTCCGGCGGGCCCGCAGCGTCTCGGCCACCGACCACGCCTGGAACGGGCAGCCGGTGGGACCGTGTGGACGGTCGCCATCAGCGGTCTCCGATACCGAGCCGAGGCCGTACTCGGACAGGTGCGCGGCGAGGCCGGCGAACAGGTCGCCGGTCGCGGCGCGACCGCTGGCATGCAGCGCGTCCACGTACGGGCCGATCAGCCATGGCCATACCGTTCCTTGGTGGTAGGCATGGTCCCGGGCCGCGCTGCCCCCGCGGTGGCGACCCCGGTACCCGGGTTCGGTCGGACTCAGACTCCGCAGGCCGAGCGGAGTCAACAGGTTCGCGTCGATAGCTGCGGACGGGCGCTGCCCGCGCAGAGGTGCGTACGGCAGCGCGTAGGCGAACAACTGGTTGGGCCGCAACGCCGCGTCGCGCGCCGCTGCGTCCACGACATCGTAGAGCCAGCCGGTGGGCGCCGGGAAGACGCTCCGGAACGACTCCGTCGCAGACTGAAACATTGACCCGCCGCCCGAGCCACTCAGCTCCCCGATCACGCCCAGCGCATTGATCCATAGCGCGTTGACCTCCACGGGCTTACCGATGCGGGGAGTGACTCCGACGCCGTCGACACGGGCGTCCATCCAGGTGAGAGCGTATCCGGGCATACCGGCGTAAAGCAGGTAATCCTGGGAGTCCACGCGAATCCCGTAGCGGGTACCGTCCACATGCGCCTTCACGATCCCGGAGAGCGCGGGGAGCAGGGCCTGGGCGAGGTCGGTGTCGCCGGTCACCGCCACGTGCCGGCCGATCGCGTGCACGAACCAGAGCGTCCCGTCCACCGTGTTGTACTCCGGCGCCCCGGTGTCCGCGGTGTTCGCCAGCATCCCCTCGGACAGGGTCTCGGCGTACCCGAGCAGCAGCCGCCGACCCTCCTCCGCGCGGCCGGTGGCGAGGAACAGCCCCTCGTACGAGATCATCGTGTCGCGCGACCATGCGCCGAACCACGGGTACCCGGCGACCACGTCGACCGGGGTGGTGCCGGTCGCGCCCGAGCCGCGTACCACGAACGCGTCGGCGGCCAGGGCGAGTACCGCGTCGGTGTCGTCCGCCGGTTTGGCCGTGGCGACCACCGCCCGGGCCCGCTGCCGCGCGCTGTCCACGATCTCGCCGGGCCGGCGCCCCGGGCCGTTCAGGTCCCCGGCCCACGCGCACAGCTCCAGCGCGTCCCCGGCGCCGGTCAGGTCGGCGGTGAACCGGCCCGCGTACCAGAGGTCCTCCTGCGCGGGCAGCCCGCGCGCCTCCTCCTCGCGCAGGTGGGCACCCAGGTACCACTCGCCGGCCGGCTCCCAGCCCGGCCCGGCCAGCCGGTACGCGTCCTCCAGCACGGTGCCGTCGGTGGTCGGCGCCATGGCCAGCGCGGGGCCGGAGGCGTACCGCTCCCCGTGCGCGTCGCGCCAGGTACACAGCGCCTCCAGCGCCAGCCGTACCGGGCCGCCCGCGCGCAGCCGGTGCACCACGCCCAGCATCGGGCGGCCGGCCGCCATGGCCAGCTCCCGCTCCAGCACGATGTCGCCGATCCGCCAGCGCCAGCGGGGTACCCCGTCGATCAGGTCGAACCGCTCCAGGAACTCGTGCCCCGCGGGCGACACCGTTCCCGAGGCCCACTCGTGTACGCCCAGCCGCACGGTCGCGCCGGACGGCAGCTGTACCACCGGATCAAGCGCGGCCAGGGCCACCCGGCGCTGGGCCGGGTTGGTGAGTGAGGTCACCAGCAGGGCGTGGTACCGGCGGGTACGCAGGCCGCAGACGGTACCCATGGCGTAGCCGCCGCAGCCGTCGGGTACCAGCCACTCGCGGCCGGCCCCCTCATCGAGGTGACCACATACGCCGGGACCGAAGAAGATCGACATGGCTGAGGGTATCGCGTGCGGTGCCTGTCGCGCACTTTGCTGGAGGGTATTGGTACTTGATCTCTTTTGCCCGGCTCTGACATGGAAAGTGCCGTGGCTAACTCATGCGTAACACCGGCGAGGGAGAATGTCGCAATAGGGGCAAGGAAGGCGGGCATGGCGACTGAGGAAGAGGCTGAGCGGCAGCGACTGGCCGCGGCCGAGGCGGGCGCGGAGGCGTGGCGGGACTGGGGCCCGTACGTGGCCGAGCGCGCCTGGGGCACGGTTCGCGAGGACTACAGCGAATGGGGTACCGCCTGGGACTACTTCCCGCACGACCACGCCCGCTCCCGCGCGTACCGGTGGAACGAGGACGGCCTCGCCGGCATCTGCGACGAGCAGCAGCGGTTCTGCTTCGCACTGGCCATGTGGAACGGCCGCGACCCGATCCTCAAGGAGCGCATCTTCGGGCTGGGCGGCAACGAGGGCAACCACGGCGAGGACCCCAAGGAGTACTGGTGGTACCTGGACTCCACGCCGACCCACTCCTGGATGAGCTGGCGCTACCACTACCCGCAGGCCGAGTTCCCGTACACCGAGCTGGCCACGGTCAACCGGGAGCGGGGCCGGGCGCAGCCGGAGTTCGAGCTGATCGACACCGGGGTGTTCGAGGAGAACCGGTACTGGGCGGTCTCGGTGGACTACGCCAAGGCCAGCCCGGACGACATGTGCGTCCTGGTCACGGTGGAGAACCGCGGGCCGGAGGCGGAGACGCTGCACCTGCTGCCCACGCTCTGGTTCCGCAACACCTGGTCCTGGGGGCTGCCCGGGCGCGGCGACCCGCCGACGATCGTGGGGGAGGGGCCGCGCCTGCTCGCCGAGCACCAGCGGCTGGGCCGGCTGGTGCTGACCGGCGCCACCGCCGAGGGCGCGACCGGGAAGGGCGTGGAGCCGACCCCGCTGGCCTGCGACAACGAGACCAACGCCGAGCGGCTGTGGAGCCTGCCCAACCGGACGCCGTACCCGAAGGACGGGATCAACGACCACGTCGTGCACGGCGCGGACACGGTCAACCCGCAGCGCCGGGGCACCAAGGCGGCGCTGCACTACGTGCTCACGGTCGGGCCCGGCCAGGCCGCGCGGGTGCGGCTGCGGCTGACCCTGGACGGGCCTTCCAACGTGTGTACGGTGGCCGACCTGGCCGAGGGCTTCGACGAGGTGATGGCCGACCGGCGGGCCGAGGCCGACGAGTTCTTCGGCGAGCTGACCCCGGACGCCGCGAGCAAGGACGAGGCCATGGTGCTGCGCCAGGCCATCGCGGGGCTGATGTGGAACAAGCAGTTCTACCAGTACGACGTGGCGCGCTGGCTGGCCGGTGATCCCGCCTCGGACCCGCCGCCGGAGATCCACCAGAACGGCCGCAACGCGCGCTGGTGGCACATGACCAGCTGCGACGTCATCTCCATGCCGGACAAGTGGGAGTACCCCTGGTACGCCGCCTGGGACCTGGCGTTCCACTGCGTGGCGATCGCGCACGTGGACCCCGGGTACGCCAAGAGCCAGCTGCTCCTGCTGCTGCAGGAGTGGTACATGCACCCCAACGGGCAGCTCCCCGCGTACGAGTGGGCGTTCGACGACGTGAACCCGCCGGTACACGCGTGGGCGGCGCTGAAGGTGTTCGAGATCGACGGCTCCGGCGACTTCGACTTCCTCAAGCGGGTGCTGCACAAGCTGTTGATGAACTTCACCTGGTGGGTGAACCGCAAGGACAACAACGGGGACAACGTCTTCGAGGGCGGGTTCCTCGGGCTGGACAACGTGGGTCCGTTCGACCGGGGCGCGGTACCGGCCGAGGAGGGTGTCCTGGAGCAGAGCGACGGTACCGCCTGGATGGCGATGTACGCGCTCAACCTGCTGGAGATCACGCTGGTACTCGCGCACCGGGACCGCGCGTACGCCGACCTGGCGCCGAAGTTCTTCGAACACTTCGCGTACATCGCCGCCGCCGCGTACCAGGCGGGGCTGTGGAACGAGGAGGACGCGTTCTTCTACGACGTACTGGGTGCCAAGGACGGCAGGATCCCGCTCAAGGTGCGCTCGGTGGTGGGCCTGTTGCCGCTGGCCGCCACCACCACGCTCAGCTCTCTGGCGCTGGCCCGGCTGCCGGAGCTGACCGCCCGGCTGCGCTGGTTCCTGGCCAACAAGCCGGAGTACGGCGACGTGATCGGAGCGCGCCGGATCCAGGGCGGGCAGCAGCAGCGGCTGCTGTCCATGGTCGGCGGTGACCAGCTGCTGCGGATCCTGGTGCGGATGCTGGACGAGAAGGAGTTCCTGTCCCCGTACGGGCTGCGCGCGCTGTCCAAGGCGCACCTCAAGGAGCCGTTCCGGGTGTCCCTGGGCGGCAGCGAGTTCAGCGTCGGGTACGAGCCGGGCGAGTCCATGACCGAGGTGTTCGGCGGCAACTCCAACTGGCGCGGCCCGGTCTGGTTCCCGGTGAACTACCTGCTCATCGAGGCGCTGCGCCGGTTCAACCGGTTCTACGGCGAGGACCTGCTGGTGGAGTACCCGACCGGGTGCGGGCGCAAGATGCCGCTGGGGGAGATCGCCGACGACCTGTCCCGCCGGCTGGTGGCGCTGTTCCTAGAGGACGCGGACGGCCGGCGGCCGGTCTTCGGCGACGTGGCCCTGTTCCAGGAGGACCAGAACTGGCATGACCTGATCCCGTTCCACGAGTACTTCCACGGGGACACCGGGGTCGGGCTGGGCGCGGCGCACCAGACGGGCTGGACCGCCCTGGTCGCAAACCTGATCCTCCGCAAGCGCTAGATCGCGGGGGGCCGCGCCGGACAAGCGCGGCCAAAGGCCGCACTTCCCGCGAGGATCGGGTTGTGGTACAGCTGGCGGTTGGGTGAGGCTGGCAAGCGTGATACCCACGCTCAGCGAGGCGGCCGACCTGATCGCGCGCTGGGACTTCGTGGCCGCGCGGGCGCTGCTGGAGGATCTGGTCGAGCTGCTGCCGGCGGAGGACCTGCCCGGCCTGACCGCGCGCCAGATGCTGGCCGAGGTGCTGCGCGAGATGGGCGCGGGTACCGAGGCGTTCCGGCTGGCCAGCGAGGTGGCCGACGAGTCGCGGGTGACGTACGGCGCCGACCACCCGACGACGGTACGGGCGGCCGCGGTACTGGGTACCCTGCTGCACGAGCGGGGCGCGCTGGTCGAGGCGGAGCGGCAGTACCTGCTGGCGCTCCACAGTGGAGCCCAGATGGACGGTCCGGCCGGGCGGGCCCTGCTGCTGGCCCGGGCCAACCTGGCGCTGCTGCGCCGGGACCAGGGTGCGCCGGACGTGGCCCGGCGCGAGCTGGCCGACACGTACGAGGCGCACCGCCGTACCTTCGGCCCCGGTGACCCGGACACGCTGCGGCTCGGGCTGGAGCTGGGCCGGCTGTACGCGGGCCGGGGCGAGACCGGTCGCGCCCTGGACATGCTGGCGGACACGTACGCGACCGCGTACGCCGCCCTCGGTGCCGGGCACCCGCTGACC